>JASFIT010000281.1:0-6236 GCA_050122535.1 Desulfobacteraceae bacterium
AGAAAAAGCGATGGGATAAAGAACGTCTCTAACCACCCACTCGGCCCCGAACAGCCTGGGGCCTCGTTCGAGACACTGAGAACACGGAGGGTTCTTTAGTAAAAAGGAATGGAGTCATTTATTTAGAAAATACGTGATCGCTCTAAAACTGAATGTGGAGCGCCCGTCGGAGAATAAAATGAGCTAGCTCGTTTTATTCCCCGAGGAGCGTCCACATCGGTCACGATGAATCCTCATCGTGATCCCCCGCTCAAGAGCGGGGGTTTTAGCGAGCCGAATGAGTTCTCTGTGAAATCTTTCTCTGTGTTCTCTGCGCCTCGAGTGAGCCCGAGCCCTGAGCTTGTCGAAGGGTCGAGGGGGAACGGGTGGTGAATCTTAATTACTCTCTTGTGCGGTTTTACTTACCGTTCCCATGCCCGGTTTCTCCATCCTGATGAAGAACATGAGCAGAGACGGGATTACAAAGACCGTGAAAATCGTGGATAGGGCGAGCCCTCCGATGACAACGCTCCCCAGACCCCTGTAGAGTTCAGAGCCGGGACCAGGCGCTATGACGAGGGGCATCATGGCAAAGATACTGGTGGATGCACTCATGTATATGGGTCTTAACCTTGTCCTGGTGGATTCCAGCACCGCTTCCTTGTAGTTCATTCCATGGTATCTCACGTTGTTTAGGGCCTGGTGAACAATCAGAATGGCGTTGTTCACCACCACGCCGATCAATATAACAAACCCGAGCATGGTAAGAATGTCCAGGGGTTGAGGCGTTAAGAGGACGTTTACCAGCCTAAGACCCATTAGCCCCCCTGCAGTGGCAAGGGGGACTGTAATCATAATGATCAGGGGGTAGGCAAAGTTTGCGAAAAGCGCAGACATGAGTAAATAAGCGATGATAGCCGCCAGGACAAAGTTCCACTGAAGCGCCTGCGCGGTCACGGTAAGTTTGTCCGCTGCACCACTCTGTTTCACATTGACACCCTGCAACAGACCCTGGCCTTGAAGTGTCTTTACGGCCCCTTTTTCGATCTTCTCCATGGCCTCCTGAAGCGTAATCGTGAATGGAGGCGTCACTTGAAGCGTCACGGTCCTGTTTCTCTCCAGGTGTCTTATCTCGGTAATGCCTGCTGTCCTTTCAAATTCTGCAAGGGAAGAAACGGGAATAATCCTTCCTTTGGGGCTGACCACAAGGGCCCCATAAAGCTCCTCGGGGGTACTTATATTCTCCTCTGATGCCTTGAGTACGAGATCAATCTTTTTCTCTCCCTCCTGCTTGAAATCCCCGATCTTCCTGCCATCCATGAGCACATCAATGGCTATGCCCAGGTCCCTGGCAGACATGCCTGCGGCCTTTAAACGGTCTCTAATGGGCTTTAGTTTTACTTCCGGATAGAGAAGCTCAAGGGATGGGAGAGGCCTTATCTGAGCATCAGGCATCTCCTTTTTTATCATTCCGAACATGGCGCCTGCCACTTGGACCACTTTGTTGAGATCGTCGCCGCTTACGTCCAGATCAATGGTCCTTGCCCTTCCCAGTCTTGTCTGAAATATACCCGCCTGAATGCTCACCCCAAAGATCCCGGGAATGGAGTTTGTGATTCCCCTAAATAGTGGCAGAAGTTCTCCAGCCCGCTGCTCATGCATGCTTATGGCACCAAAAAGCATAATCCTCTCGGCGCCAATGTAGAACATGTTCTTTATGCCCGGGTATTGGCCTTGATCTTTACCGATGTAAGGCTTTACTTCACTGAAAACAAACTCTCCAATCTCCTTTCTCTCCTCGTAGGAAAGTCCAGGGGGTGGAATGAGAAAGTTGATGACCAGATTCCTGTTTCCCTGTGGAAGGTACTCCATTTTGGGGAATAGAATTGCGGCTGTAATCCCGGCAAGGGCAAAGAGAGACACAAATGTTACCAATCTTGTCCCCCAGTTTCGGATGGCCAGCCCAACCAAATTCATTATCCCGGTCTGCAGCCAACCGCCCAACGTTGCGATGAGCCATTTTAACGCTGCAATGAGCCCTTTTCCTGATTTGACCTTTCTCCTGGAGAGTCGGAAGAGCAGCCTTGAAAACATGGGGATGACTGTCACAGAGACAAGTAGGCTGAGGATTACCGCGCAGGCCACAGCAATTGCAATGTCCCTGAATAACTGCCCTGCCTCATCCTTTATGAATACAACGGGAAGGAATACGGCTACTGTTGTGAGTGTTGAGGCGAGGATGGCTCCCCAAACCTCTCGCGTTCCCTCGTATGCAGCATCAAAGGGCTGCTTCCCCATCCTTCTATGGCGGTCGATGTTTTCCAAGACTACAATGGCATTGTCCACGAGCATACCCACGGCAAAGGCTATGCCTGCCAGGCTTATCACATTGAGGTTTCTTCCTAAGAGATTCAAAAAGATGAAGGATCCAATGATGCTTATGGGAATTGCAGATGCAGCAACCACGGTTGATGAGATACTCCTCAGAAAGATAAGGAGTACAATGATGGCAAGGCTTCCGCCAATGAAAATGTTATTCTTGACCAGGCCTATGGCACCCCTGATGTAAGGTCTTTGGTCATAGGCCCACTTAAAATGGAGTCCTTCGGGCTTGAGTATGTTTTCATTAAGCCATTGCACAATCTCCTCAACCCTGTCCGTAAGCTCAAGGATATTTACCCCCGGTTCTGGTTTCACACCTACGGCCATCCCAGGCGTCCCATTGTGAAGCGATGAAGCCGTGAGTTTTGAATATCCAAAAGCCACATTGGCTATATCTGATAAGAAGACCCTCCTCTGGCCCGTTGATCGAATCACTATCCTTTTTATATCCTCAGGCGACTTGAACTCTGCAACCGTTCTTATCCTGTAGTCTCTTCGGCCCACATCCATATTGCCTGCGGAGACATTGATGTTCTCCGCTTTCAAGAGGTTGATCACATCAGTGACGGTCAGGCCGTATGCGGCCAGTTTCTCAGGTTTCACAATAATGTGCATCTCCCTCTCTATCCCCCCTCCTATGAAGAGGTCCGCCACACCTTCCACTCTCTCCAGATATTGTTTCACCTCATTCTCAAAGAAGGTTCTGTAGGTATATACAAGGCGGGGGTTGTCGTCCGTGGCCTTCAGTATGAGCCACACAACAGGTGACGTTGCAGCCCCTGTAGCGTTTATGACGGGTTTATCCACATTTTCTGGATAGGATGTGACTTCGTTAAGCTTATTGGAGACCCTTAGGAGGGCCTCATCCACGTCTGTTCCAATCTTGAACCTGAGCGTGATGGTGCCCAAGTTATTGAAGCAAGAACTCTCCATTTCCGTCAGACCAGGGATTCCCTTTAAGACCTTCTCCTGCTCTTCTATGATGTCACGTTCTATCTCGTAGGGGGTGGCCCCGGTCCAGGTGGTCTCCACGGTAATCGTGGGTTCTATGACCGTTGGGCTTAACTGGTAAGGCATGCGCTGGAGACTTATCCACCCAAAAAGGACCACGATTATGATCCCAACCATAATGGTCACAGGTTTTTCTAGGGAAAATCTGACAGTATCCATGGGTAAAGAATCCTAACTTCGACGACCAAGCCTTGATTTGCCCCTCAACGGGGCTTCATTACGCTATCTCCTTTAGAGTGCCTAAAGTGTTCTAAAGTGTTCTAAAGTGCCTAAAGTGAATGAGGAATCTAGCGCCTTACTTCTGGCACTGCTTCTTGCACCATCTGTATGCGTAAAATGATTTCGTTTTATTTTCGGAAATTTTGCGCTTCAATGACGGGCTGTCCATCCCTGAGTCTCTCATTCCCTTTAACAACCACCTTCATGCCCTCTTTTAGCCCTTGTGCATTGACCCCTGCCATTCCACTTTCGTACCCTATCACCTTGACCGGAATCATCTTGGCCTTTGACTCTACCACTGCAAACAGCACTGTCCGGCCGAACATGGTTATTACGGCGTCTCTTGGCACAACGAGGCTCTTTTTCTTCTCAGCGATGGGCAGGGCAACCCTCGCTTCCATGCCCTCTTTCAGGGATGCAGAGTTAAGAATTCTTATCTTCAACGGAAAGGTCCTGGTTGCCACGTCACCTCTGGGTACGATGGCAAAGACCTTCCCCTTCACGACGCCGACACCAACCTCCACATTCAAACTCATGCCCTCTTTCACAAATCTGATCATGCGCTCAGGCACATCCACCACCACATCGACCATATCATCTCTGGCAATGGTTGCCACCTTGGAACCAGGCGACAGCCACTCGCCCCTGTCAACAGACCTCTCGATCACTACACCATCAAAGGGTGCCCTGATGCGCTTCTTTCCCAATTCCACATTGATCCGTTCAACGTTCGCTTGAAGGGATGCGGCCCGCTTTTCAAGTCCCATTACCCTGAACCTGTGTTCGTCGTATAGCTGCTCTGATACAGACCCCCCCTTGATCAGATTCTCTATTCTCTTGAGATCCAGGACTGCCCTTTCTCGCTCCACAAGAACCTGTTCATGGGATGAGCGGGTAGCAACAAGCTGCTTTTCAAGCAAATCCGAACTCAACCTGACCAGGATATTCCCCTTCTTTACCCTTTGCCCTTCCTCAAAGCTCACACTCTCAACTTTCCCATTCACCTCAGAGGCCACGTCAGAGACTTCCACATAGTACACGGTCCCGATAAACTCATACTTCTCAGCGACCATGCCCTTTTTCACATCAGACACAACCACTTTCGCGGGTGGCATGCCACCCCGCCCTTTTTCCTGTGCGTTGAGGGGTAAGGCAAACGAAAAGAGGATGAAAAGGACGACTAGCTCCTTCATTCTTTTCCAGTTCATAATCTTCTCCACGTTATATAATGGAGCTTTGCCGGTCATATACCCTCTAACTTAAGCAAAAAATTACTTAACGCAACTTTCGAAAAACCGAATTCTTAGAGGCTGATGGAAAATGTCCATATGCAAGGCTTCCGAAATCCCGAGGAATGAGGCGTACAGAGAAGTACGCCGCAGTGACGAGGGATGAGGGTAACGCAGCAGATGGGCGTTTTCCAACAGCCTCAACAGCAAGTTTGCCATGGGAGAGAATGTAAGTCCATCCTTATATTACACAAATCCCTCATATGTAAAAGATATTCAGCGCTGTCGGGAATTTGTGGCGCATGGAATAGTTATTTGGAAGAGAGTCACTTCAGAAGCCCTACCGAGAAGGCCAGGAGGAATTGTCCGGTGTAATACATGGGCAGGCCTATGAGACGATTGAGGAACTCGTTTTTCAAAAACCGGTCCCGCGCCACGAATACGTCGGAAAAATAGAAGCTTACGGCCCCCGCAAAGGCCATGATGCGGCCGGACTGAGCCAAGTGCGGATTACCCAGGAGGGAGCAGGCCCCGGAAATCATGATAGAGATGACGATTATGTAAATCACCACAGGGATCTGCATCTCCCCCAAATGGGGCCTCAGCCACAAATAGACCGTTCCGCTGACGAGGAGAACGACCAGGGACCCTGCCCAGGTCCATGTGCTTGTATGCGTGACCGAGAAAAAACCAAACACGTAGAACACGTGCCCTATCAAGAACGAGACCAGGCCCAAGAGAAACATCTTTTGCTGGGGTAAGGCGAGGCATACATCTCCGAGCAGGGCGAAAACCAAACCCAACAGCAGAAAGTGATAATACCTGGGGATCGGATGGGGCTGAACCAGGATAGCAATGATGAACAGCAAGGAAAGAGCAGTCTTCGTGGGCAAAAGACCTTTACGATTCCCCTTGTTTTCAAAATAGAGAAGCCCGATCAGCAATATTGCCGCTAATATGATGATAAGAACATTCAATATAGCCAAGATTAAGCTCCAGTTAATTGAGCCACCCACTCGCTCCTCAACAAGCTCGGAGCTTCGTTCGACACACACAGACTCTGAAAACAGATAACTCCTCCACATCTAGGCTCGCTCAAAACCCCCCGCCTCATGGCGAGGGGGCCCGATGTACCAACATCGGGACCAATGTGGAGGGCCTTTAAGGAGTAAAATAAGCGAGTTTATTTTACTCCTTAATGGACCCTTCACATGAGGTTTTGAAGCGAGCTTTCTCCATCATCTTCAATTCTCTGTGCACTCTGCGTCTCGAGTGAGTCCCGCTTTTAGCGGGGGGAACGGGTGGTGAGCGATAGTATAGGGAGTGGCAAAGCACGAGTCAATATTTTGCGGTCTTTTACCAAATGGGCATCCAGCCTCCAAGCCTGCTTGCTTCCTTTGGACAATTCTGGTATGA
>JASFIT010000282.1:0-6231 GCA_050122535.1 Desulfobacteraceae bacterium
GGCGCCCTCATACGGACGGCCGCGTTTTTTGGGTCCCAGGGCCTTATCCTACCCAAAGATCGCTCAGCAAAGGTTACGAAGAGGGTAAGAAAAAGGTCAGCCGGGAGTTATGTGCATTTGCCTATTTCCAGAATTGTCAATTTGGGCAGGGCACTGGATGTATTAGACAGAAAAGGGTTCTGGATTATTGGTGCAACCGGTGAGGCTCCTGAAACCATTTATCATTTCGACTGGAACAGGCCCTTGGTTTTGGTCGTGGGAAGTGAGGAACGAGGCCTGAGCCGCATGGTCAGGAACCGGTGTCATCAGCTGGTTAGCATTCCATCGTATGGGAGGGTGGAATCCCTCAATGTATCTGTGGCCTGCGGCATCATTCTCTCCGAGATTGTTCGCCAAAGAAGCGTCTCAAACGGTGCCTAAATTAGAAGATACCCAGCATACACCTCTATTTCCCCTCCGTCTGTTTCTCTTTTGAAAAAACTTGCTTTTTTAAGTTTTGGGTAGTAACAATAACCACAAGATCCTTCTAAAATTAAGAACAAACATAATGAAGTGTCACCGGAGAGTATATTTTGGCGCAGATCATGACAACCAAAGAAATTGCGAAATATCTGAAATTGCATGAAATAACGATATGCAAGTTATCCAAAGAAGGTAAAATTCCCTCATTTCGGATCGGTAAGGTCTGGCGATTTGACAAGGACGTCATTGATGAATGGATTGCCAAAGGCTAGATTTTCTTAACGCCATCCTTTAACCTCAAGTAAGGGCCTTTTTATGAAGAAACCAGTGAAAATGTCTTGAGCACGCTCCCGACGGGACGCTGTTATTCTGTCGGGAGCTGGAGATATCATCGCGAAAATGATGCTTGTATAATAGCTTAAGGCTGCAAGAAGCCGTTTTTCTCCCCTTTCCAGATCACTAGTCCCTTCATTTTTTTCTTATCTTTCAGCCTCATTTTACTATCCGAGCTAGATAAAGCTTAACCAATGGTAGAGCAGATACTGCCGCTACCTTGCCCCTTTCCCAAATAGGGATTTTCGTGGCCGGTCCTTGCATTGAAAGTATAAAAACAAAACGTTAAGAAACGCCCTCTTAATTTCAAGAAGATATAACCAAGGGAGGTATTTATGAGTCAGGCATATTTGTGTGCAAGTTGTGAAACGCGACACGTTTACGGAAAGGGAGTTGATAGGTCAAAGCCGGCACAAAGGTATAAAAATCCAAAGGACAAGCTGACTTCGACAATTAGCTGGCCTACTGTATGGAGTAAGTATTGCTACTTTTGTGACAAAAAAAAGGATGGATTAATTAAGTCTTAGGTTCAAGATGTGGGCCATGGCGAAAAGGAAGAGACGTTTTAGGGTAAGCTGAAATAGCAGAAAAAACTAACAAGTGATTGCAAACGCATTAGCGCAAAGACATCTCAAGGACTGCCACGAACAAGAAAATCTCGGCAGGATTTTTGAGTAAGAAGGGAGTTTCAGAATGAATATCTATGTGGGTAATTTGTCGTACGACGTTACCGAGCAGGAGTTACAAAGAGCATTTGAGGCATTCGGCCAGGTTGAATCTGCTAAAATTATTCAAGACATGTATAGTGGCAGATCGAAAGGGTTCGGATTCGTCGAAATGCCAGACAAAGATGATGCCTGGTCTGCGATAGATGCCTTGAACGGCAAGGAAATGAAAGGGCGAACGCTCAAGGTTAATAAGGCGCGACCCCGTTCCGAAGGTCGTGGATATGGAGGAAATCGAGGGAGAAGAGGGCAGGGTGGTGGACGGCGTTTTTATTAAATATTGCTCGATAATAGAGCCTGAACACGCTCGATGGATCATTATTGTGTTTAGGAGGTATGGTTGAGAGACACTATCAGGCACAGAGATTGAAGCAGAGGGGATCATGGCGAAGCGTAATACTCATAGTTTTAAAAAGTTTCAGAAAGAGCTTAAGCGAAAGAAGAAGGCAAAGGAAAAGATGGCGCGGCGGCAAGGCAAGAAGGATCCGGAGACTGAGGCTGATAAGAAGTAGGCCGCCAATCCATCCGTTCTAAAAACAAACTGAAATAGGCAGGGTCATCACGGCCCTGCCTTTCATTTAAGATGAAGAGCGTTAAGGAACTAGAGAGGAATAGATCAAGGTAAGATGGGAAAGCTCTTTAAGGCGCCAGCGGCGAGCAACGATTTGATTAGGGCACACACCGGCAATCCCACCACATTGGTATAAGAGCCTGAGATGGATTCCACCATAAAGGCGCCTACCCCCTGGATTGCATAGCTGCCCGCCTTTCCAAAGGGTTCGCCTGTGGCCATGTAAGCACTAATCTCTTTCTCACTCAGCCGCTTCATTTTGACAAGCGTGGTGATGGCTTCTGAATGAGCCTTCTCACCTGAAGGATCCAAGAGGCAAAACCCTGTAATAACCTCATGCTCTTTCCCGCTCAGGCGAGAGAGCATGAAGTGAACATCTTCAGGCGCTCTCGGCTTACCAAATACACGCTCGCCCATAACAACCATCGTATCAGCCCCAAGTATCCAGCCCCCTTTGGATTTGGGGTAGACTGCCTTTGCTTTCTCCTCTGCAAGCAGAACGGCCCTCAGAGGAGGTTCCCCCAGAACCTGGTCTTCCTCCGCGTGGCTAGGCACTGAGCGAAAAGGAAGACCGACCTGCTGCAACAAGCTTCTCCTTCTAGGCGAATTGGAGGCCAATACGAGGGGATTTTCTTTGCTAATTGGCTGAAAACTCATGGGTTATCTGGAAGATCAAAAACGCGTTTTGCATTTTCAGAGGTCTGGAGAGCCAACTCCTGGAAGTCCATGTTTCTGAGTTCTGCGATCTTTTGGGCCGCATAGGTCACGAAGAGGGGCTCGTTACGTTTTCCCCTATGGGGAACCGGTGCCAAAAAGGGGGCATCTGTTTCCACGAGCAGGCGCTCGAGGGGTATCTTGGTGGCCACCTCATGCACCTGAAGGGCCTTCTTATAGGTGACCGTACCAGGTATGGAGATATGGTAGCCCATTTCAATGAGGACCATGGCCATATCATAATCACCTGAAAAACAGTGGATGACGCCCTTGTCCTTTCCCCTTGTCTTTTGTTTTAAAACCTCAAGTAGTTCCGCGTGGGCTTCTCGATCATGAATGATCACGGGCAAATCCAAATCCCCAGCCAAATCCAGCTGCTGTTTAAATGCCTCCACCTGCATGTCTGGAGGAGAATAGCGGCGGTAGAAATCCAGGCCTATTTCTCCCCAGGCGACCACTTTAGGCTCCGATACAAGTCCTTCCAATTCTCTTAGGACGTGTTGATCTATGTCCGTGGCATGATGCGGATGGTAGCCCACTGAAGAGAAGACAAAATCATAGGTGTTGGCCAATTCCAGGGCCTTGCGTGAAGTGGACAGGTCAGTTCCTATAGTGACAATATGGGTAATACCGCCTTCCAAGGCCCTGTCCAGAGTCGCCTGTCGATCCTTGTCAAAGTCCTTCATTTCCAGATGTGCGTGAGAGTCAACCAGCATATCCCTGTGCTCAAATTTCTGTTTATATTCTTATATCTTGGCTCAAGGGATGATAGTCTATCCACGCCTGCTTGGCAAACAAATAGGTTGCAAATTTCTGTAAATCGTTTAAAATATATAAGATTTAGCTCAAAAGGGGGGTTTTGGGAAACTTATCTATGGCTGCCACCGCAAAAGAACCGGCCCGGTCTGAAAAATCTCTAGAAGAACAGCTCCAATTTCAAAAAAGACTCAATACCATCACCAACAAGATCCATTCGGCCAAAGATACGGATGATATCCTTGAAAACCTCCAAGGTGAGATCCTCGCCCTCTTCGATGCCGATCGGATTACTGTCTATGTGGTGGATGGGGCCAGCAGGCAGGTTGTCTCCCGTTTTAAGACCGGCGGCGAGGTCAACGAGATTCGGGTCCCCATCAATAATGATAGTATCACTGGATACTGCGCCTCATTTGGGAAAGTGATCAACATTAGCAATGCCTATGATGCGGAGGAACTGAAGAGAATAAATGCGGATCTAAATTTTGACCGAAGCTGGGACAAAAAGTCGGGCTACAAGACGAAACAGGTTTTGGTGGCACCGATCACTTTCAATAGGTATCTCCTTGGTGTTATTCAGCTTATCAACAAAAAAAAGGGAAAAAACTTTACCCTCGAAGACCAATCCTCAGTTCTCGAAATCGCCAGGGTCCTGGGTGTAGCCTTTTTCAATAACCAGAAACTTGCCAAGAAATCCAAACCCACCAAATTTGATCACCTCATATCCAACCACATCATTACCCATAAGGACCTGGAACGGGCCATGATCAACGCGAGGAAGTCCAAAAAACAGGTGGAATCGGTCCTCATGAGTGATTTTAATGTGTCAAGGGAGGATATTGGAAAGTCCCTCTCTGATTACTACAAAACCCAGTTCATCCCATATGATGAAAGGATGGTGATTCCAGGTCAGCTCCTGAAAGGGCTGAAGATGAACTTCCTCAAAAAGAACGTCTTTGTTCCCTTATCACAGTCGGGCAACAAGATTGTCGTGGCCATGGAAAATCCCGATTACCTTCCTGCGAGGGACGTCATTAGCCGGCTGATTCCAGCCAAGCAGTACGAGTATTGTGTCGCGCTCAAAGAGGATATCTTCAGGATGATTGATCTCTTCTTTGGCGTGAAGACAAAGGACTCAGGGAGCATCGAAGATATTCTCGGAAAGCTAGACGTCTCCGAAGAGGAGGATGAAGAGGAATTGATAGGGGTAAGTGAAGAGGATTCGGCCATTGTCCAGCTGGTCAACAAGATGGTCATGGACGCTTACAACCGGGGCGCCTCGGATATCCACATTGAGCCGCGAGCGGGTAAGGCCAATGCGGTGATCAGATTCAGAGTAGACGGCGCCTGTCAGGTCTACCAGACCATCCCCTATACCTACAAACGAGCCGTCGTATCGCGACTCAAGATCATGTCCGAGCTGGATATCGCCGAAAGGCGCTTTCCTCAAGATGGGAAGATCAAGTTCAAGAAATATGCTCCCCTTGATATCGAACTGCGTGTTGCCTCCATTCCCACGGCAGGAGGAAATGAGGATGTGGTCTTGAGACTCCTGGCGACCGGGGAGCCCATTCCCCTGGATAAAATGGGAATGAGTGACAGCACCTATGGCTCCTTCATCGATATGATATCCAAGCCTTACGGGATCGTCCTTGTGGTGGGACCCACTGGAAGCGGCAAGACCACCACACTTCACGCTGCGCTGCGCTATATCAACAAGCCTGAGACAAAAATATGGACAGCTGAAGACCCTGTGGAGATTAGCCAGGACGGCCTGCGTCAGGTCCAGGTCCATCCAAAAATCGGATTTGATTTTGCCACGGCCATGAGGGCCTTTTTGAGGGCCGATCCTGATGTGATCATGGTGGGTGAGATGCGGGACCATGAGACCGTGTCCACGGGTATCGAGGCCTCTCTGACGGGCCATCTGGTTTTCAGCACGCTTCATACCAATAGTGCCCCTGAGACCGTGACGCGACTCCTGGATATGGGCATGGATCCCTTCAACTTCGCCGATGCCATCCTGGGTGTACTGGCCCAAAGATTGGTGAGGACCCTTTGCAAGGACTGCAAGGAGCAATATCACCCGGGCCAAGAGGAATTTGATAACATCGTCAGGGCTTATGAAGGGGATTTCGACGCCCTGGGGATCTCCTATGAGAATGACTTGTTCCTTCACAAGCCCAGCGGATGCTCCAATTGCGGGAACACCGGATACAGGGGTCGAACCGGCATTCATGAGCTCCTTGTGGGAACCGATGACATGAAGACGTTGATACAGAGCAGGGCCAAAATGGAGGATTTGAGAAAGCAAGCCATCAAGGATGGAATGGCTACCCTTATGCAGGATGGAATTCGAAAAGTCTTCAATGGCGAAACGGATCTCATTCAGGTGAGAAAGGTCTGTATCAAATAGTTTAGAAGCTGTCGGAAAACGCCCATCTGCCATTCGACAAGTCGTTCGACAGGCTCACAATCCTGAGCAAAGTCGAAGGGCTGCGTGCCCCTCATCCCCCGCCCTGTTAAATTCTCGCTGCGCGAGACGGCGAAGTCGATTTAACAGGGCAAGTCACTGCGGCGTATGAAATTCCATAGCGAAAGGCTCAGGGCTCAAGGATAAAAGATAATGAAGGTGGCATTTGTTTTTCCATTGTGCCTTTTGCCCTGCGC
>JASFIT010000283.1:0-6221 GCA_050122535.1 Desulfobacteraceae bacterium
AAGGCCCGCAAACCGGCCCATGACCGATGCCCCGTCTTCAAATGGTGCCCTTCCAATTCCATCTAACCTACTCACCACAGAGGCACAGAGGACACAGAGGAGAATGAATTCTCCATTGGGCGGGAGATGCCGCCCAATGGAAAGGATTCTCTGTCTTCGGCCTAAAGGGTTCCGTTCTATAAACTATGCTCGGTTTCCAGTATGCTGCAATTTGCTGGTTATAGCCGCCCGAAGGGCTGAGCTTTTTTGCCCGATCGGTATCTCCCGATCGGGCAAAACAAAATAAACTCTCTGTGTCCTCTGTGTCTCCGTGGTGAACTATAATTGGAATTCGGCGACGAGGAAGGTATGATCAGAAGGCTTTTGGCGACTCCTTGGTTCGGTGTCTATCCAAGCACACGGTGATTTCTCCGCTAAAGGCTTTGTGGCCAAGATATAATCGATCCGCCAACCCATTTTCCGCTTGAATGCATTGGGAATCCTGTAATCCCAGAATGTATAATGACCTCCACCCCGATGATGCTTACGAAAAAGGTCCACGAGTCCCCAAGCCAAGTATTCCCGAAAAATGGCCTGTTCATCCGGATGAAAACCCACTTCTCCCCTAAGGCCTTCTGGGTCATGCACGTCTACAGGCTCAAGGGCTACATTGAAATCCCCCACCACTAACAGGGGTAGTGCCGGGTCATAGCCTTCTTTGATGTGGGCCAGGAGATCCGCTAACCAACGGAGTTTGTACGCGAACTTTTCCGTCCCTGGGGAGAAACCTTGTGGGACATAGACATTTATTAAGGGAATGTTGTGGATTCTTGCACTGATGAAACGCGCCTCCTCATTCTCTCCTTTATAGAGATTGAGGCGTATTTTTTCTAAAGGCAGCTTACTCATGATGGCGACCCCGTTATAAGACTTTTGCCCTCTAAATAAGGGCCGATAGCCCACCTCTTTGAATGGGCCGGCCGGAAAGTCTTTGTCCTGGACCTTTGTCTCCTGGAGGCAGAGGACATCTGGGTTTTCCTTTTCCAACCAATCGGCAATGATCCCCATCCTGGCACGAACGGAGTTGGTATTAAAGGTCGCCAATTTCATGGTCAGAGCTGGGTTCGCTGCATTCACACTTGGCCTCCGGCCCGGAGGACATACGCCTCGAAAGGAGTAGTTGAGTGGTGGAATAATGGAATGTTGGGTTTAAATAAGCTTCTGGCAATTAGGAGAAATTTCTACCCATTTCTCCAGATCCCATCCCCTCGAGATCCAGAAATTAAACTCCGGATGTTCTTGGCTGAACGGGCAGAGGAAGTTCTTCCAAGCTCGTCTACCTGACTTCGCTACCTGGGGTGGTGCTCACATCGGGGATGAGGAGATGTACTCCAGACTCATCTTCGGCGGCAAGGACCATTCCCTGGGACTCCACACCCATCAGTTTGGCCGGCTCTAGATTAGCCACCAGTACGACTTGCTTTCCCAGTAGATCTTTTTCCGAATAATGGCCGACAATCCCAGCCACGACGGTTCTTTCCTCCCCTATGTCTACAACCAGCTTGATAAGCTTTTTGGAGTCTGGTATGGCCTCAACCTCTTTGATCGTTCCTACCCGGAGATCAAGCCTCTGGAATTCTTGAAAAGATATCACCTCTTTCATTTTTTTGGCTTCCTTTTTCTCTTTTTTCTGCTTGACAGCCTTATCCTTTTTTTTCACCTCAATTCGCGGAAACAGGTGAGGGACCTCAGTCATGCTAACCCTCGTCTTTTCTTTTCCCCATGCTTGCACATCTTTGAGTTTGAGATCCCTGCCTCTCTTTGAGACGCCCAAAAACTGTTGAATCCTTTCCGCACTTTCTGGCATAAACGGCCAAATTAAGGCAGAAATGATTTTGAGTGATTCGAGGATATGGAACATGACCGCGGACAGCCGTTCCCTGTCAGACTTGGCCAGGACCCAAGGAGCCATCGAGTCAATATACTTGTTCAGTTTTCCCACAAGTTCCCAGATGGCCATTAGGGCCTTATGGAATTCCAATGCTCGCATGAGGGTTTGATAGGTATCTATAAGCTCAAGGGCATCTTTTTTCAGTTCTTCATCTTCTTGCCCTGCCGATCCTGGGCCAGGAATTTCTCCCTTAAAGTATTTGCGAACCATGGTCAGGCTTCTGCTGACCAGATTTCCCAAGTCATTGGCCAGATCTGCGTTGATTCTTGCAACCAGGGCTTCTTCACTGAATTCCGAGTCAAGGCCAAAAACCATATCGCGTAGCAAAAAATACCGAAAGGCGTCCAGGCCATATATGTCAGCCAGATCAAGGGGCTTTACCACATTCCCCAAGCTTTTGGACATCTTGCCCTCATTCACATTCCAGTAACCATGCACGTTGAGATGTTGATAGGGCTCAATGCCTGCAGATTTGAGCATACAGGGCCAATAAATCCCATGGGGCTTCAGGATGTCTTTGGCAATAAGATGTTGGACACTGGGCCAAAACGTCTTAAAAAGATCACCCTCGGGATAGTTGAGTGCTGAAACATAGTTTATGAGGGCGTCGAACCAGACATAAGTGACATAATCCTCATCAAAAGGGAGGGTAATCCCCCAGGTGAGCCTTGATTTGGGGCGTGAAATACAAAGGTCGTCGAGAGGTTCTCTTAGAAAGGAGAGGATCTCATTTTTGTATCTCTGGGGCCTTATGAAAAGCGGATTTCGTTTTATGTAATCAATAAGCCAATCCTGATACTTGCCCATGCGGAAGAAATAGTTGGCCTCTTTGATCACTTCAGGTTCTGTCTGGTGATCGGGACACTTACCATCCACCAACTCTCGTTCTGTATAGAATCGTTCACATCCGAAGCAATAGAGTCCCTCATAATCACTAAAGTATATATCATCCCGCTCCCTAACTTTGTTAAGGATGATTTTGACAGTTTCTTGATGGCCCGGGTCAGTCGTCCGAATAAAGTCGTTGTTGGTGATATTTAATTTGGGCCAGAGGACCCTGAAGAGGTGGCTCATCTTATCCACATATTCGCTTGTGGATTGCCCTGCCTTCTCAGCGGCGGAAACGATTTTGTCTCCATGCTCATCGGTCCCTGTGAGAAAGTAGGTTTCTGAGCCAGTAAGGACGTGAAACCTGTTAAGGACATCAGCCACAATCGTGGTATAGGCATGTCCGATATGTGGCTCAGCGTTCACATAGTATATGGGGGTGGTTATGTAGAATTTCTCAGACAATGGTATTACGGATTACTCCTTTCGAACTTAGTTCGCTTCGCACAGCAAGTGGAGTCGCGGAATTCTGGAATCATGGGTTTTGAGGAAACGGGGTAGCCGTAGAAATTCCGAGATGTTTAGTTACCCTTTCTATTCATTTTTAATAATATCCTCGTACGGGACCTCAACTTCGTCACCCGAATCCAACATAACTGTCAGGGTCTCTTTCAGTACGTTCTGACGAATTACCTTGCCCTTGCCACGGCAGGTATCCACGCTTTTGCCCATCTTAGGTATATCTTTTGTCGCCTTTTCGTAGTACTCACGCTCATAAGTTAGACAGCACATCAGCCTCCCGCACATGCCAGAAATCTTTGCAGGGTTAAGGGAAAGATTCTGCTCCTTGGCCATCCTAATGGAGACGGGTGCGAAATTATTCAAAAAGGAGGAACAGCAGAGTTGGCGCCCACAGGACCCCAAACCACCAAACATTTTTGCCTGATGTCGAACCCCAATTTGTCTCATCTCCACCCTCGTTCGAAATTTCTGCACCAGATCCCGGACCAGTTCCCGAAAATCCACCCTGCCGTCAGCAGTAAAATAGACCATAATTTTGCTACCATCATAAACGCGTTCAACGGAGACCAGACACATGGGCACAGATATTTCCTTTATCCTCTCACAACAAAAGGCGTAAACGTCTTTTTCTAATTGGCATTTCTTTTGGAACTTCTCCTCATCTTTCGGCGTCGCCAAACGAAACACCTTCTTCAAAGGCCTCTGAGGTAGATCTTTACCCTGGACTCTTGGATCAGTGCAAACAACACCAAGGGTTAAGCCCTGTTCTGTCTCAACCAACACCTTGTACCCCTTCTTCAAGACAAAGTGTCCGGAATCATATTCATGGATTTTTCCATATTCAGCAAACTTTATTCCAACAATTTTATTCATTGGGCGTCTCCGCCTCTCTTTCACCGATTATTTTCTTGGCTGCCAAGCCTTTTCAGGGACAAAACGGTATGTTCCATCATGATGTCCACATTCCGGGTCTGCAGAAGATCCCTCTGAGAATGATCCACCATATGAAAACTCTCAATCAAGTTTTCTATCTTAAAGTGTCTCGCAATATTTTTCAACTTCTGGGAAAAATCCACATTGATAAGAAATTCCGCCGGGCAGCGCAGCTTCGTGAGAAGCAAATCCCTGTACCATGATTTCCATATACTGAGCAAATCATACAGATCCCCTTTCCCTATCTCATCGGCGTCCGATTCTTTACGTCGTCGCTTATGTTCTAAGGCCATTTCCAGGGCCTCTTCCCAGGATAGTCCTGGTAGCTGAATGAGACGGGAAATAAGGTACTCTCGCTTTTTGATGAATTCGTCCTCATTCATGCGTGTAGCCCTTCCCAGACTCCCTTCAGAAATCTTGGCCAGCACATGGGCCTTATCCTCCTCCAACGGCTGGGAACGCATAAGCCAGTCTGCTATGGCACGCGCAGGTATGGGCCGGAAAAGGACTTTCTGGCATCGAGAGACAATGGTAGGGAAAAGCGCCAGGGGCTCCGTGACATTTAGAATGATAATGTTGTTTGGCGGAGGTTCCTCCAGGGTCTTTAGAAGCGAATTGGCCGCCTCATCGGTCATCATTTCGGCCTGGCGGATAATGCTTACACGATACCTCCCTGAGATCGGTTTAAAGCTGAGGGCTCGGTTCAGGTCCCTAATCTGTTCGATCTTGATGTTCCGGCCGTCGGGTTCTACAAAAATCAGGTCCGGGAAATTTCCATTCTTTACCTGGCGACACGGTTGACACTGCCCACAGGCTTCCTCATTCACCCGCTCCACGCAGTTTATCGCCTGGGTGAGAGCCAGAGCAGTAGTCGTTTTCCCAATCCCTGAAATACCCGCGAAAAGATAGGCATGGGGTAGCTTGCCCCCCGCCATAACACCCTTTAAGAACCCGATGGCCCGTTCCTGACCGATTATCTCTGAAAATGCCTTAAAGGTGGCCAAATTGCCCCTGTCTTACTGTTTGATTGAAAAAAGATATCTACCTGTCTAGAAATGGTTCCATATGCTGGAATATTTCTCCTTCTACCTCATCTTTGGGCAGGGTGGCATCTATGACAACAAACCGGTCCTGGTTTTCCCGAGCCAAGGCCAGGTAGCCTTCCCTCACGGCCTTGTGAAAATCTAGCGCCTCCCTCTCAAATCTATCTTGACCTTTCTGGGATTCCGCCTCATTCCGCTTCAGGGCCCTGTCAAGGCCCATATCAACGGGACAATCCAGAAGATACGTGATGCGAGGCCGAATCCCCAGTGTGGCCTTTTCATTCAGGATACGAATGAGTTCCATATCCTGTCCACGGGCTATACCCTGATAGACCACCGTAGCGTCTAAAAAACGGTCACAGACGACCCATTTCCCCTCATCCAGCGCTGGCTTAATGACCTCCTCCACATGCTGAGCCCTGTCGGCAGCATACAGAATGAGTTCAGCGAAGGGTGATAGGTTCTTGTTGCGGGGGTCCAAAAGGATTTTTCGGATATCTCTGCCGATCCTGGTTCCTCCTGGCTCTAGAGTGGTAATCAGAGGAATTCCAAGTCTTTTTAGCCTTTTTACGAAACGCCTAACTTGAGTTGTCTTACCGCAACCCTCTATGCCCTCGAAAGTAATAAACAATTTCCGCCCCTTATTCTTTGTAAAGGCCGTTCATGAGTATCCCAGTGCCTAATACGCAATTTCTTTGCGCACTTTCCCAAAATATAGACAACTTAAACTTAACTTGGCTAACAAACATTTGCTCATTTGCCTCACCGCAAATAGCTTCCCGCATCAATGTGGGATTCCAGAAACTACCACAAAATGCCCGCAGAAGAGGAACCTTCTGATGTTTCTATGCAACCTGCCAATCGCTTGTGAAAAGCAGGATCAGAAAAGGGAGTATAGAAAAAAAGGTCCGGATAATCAAGAGACCTATTCTCGCGTATCAAAGCCCACTCATACCATATTACTG
>JASFIT010000284.1:0-6208 GCA_050122535.1 Desulfobacteraceae bacterium
AACCCGGTGCAAAGAGGCATTGGCGGGCAGGCACTCTAGAACACTTTAGGCACTTAAAAAACGATAGCGTAATTAAGCCCCTCTGAGTGCAAATCAAAGCAGGGTCCTCAGGGCCTGGATTCTTTATTAAAGATGGATAACCAGATCGGCAGTTACCATCAGCACATCATTTATACCTTAAGAATGCAAGCATCAGCCTGGGCCAATCCGCCGCATATGGCCGCAAGGGCATAACCTCCACCGCGACGACGCAGTTCATACATGAGGTTCATGATGAGGCGGGCTCCGCTTGCCGTATTGGGGTGCCCAATGGCGATAGCACTCCCATTAAGGTTGGTTTTCTCATGGAGGGCCTTGGCCTTGGCTTTGTCCTTATCGACCATCAAAAGCAGACTGACCAGGGGGACGGCCGCAAACGCTTCGTTGATCTCAATAACATGGATGTCGTCAAGGGACAGACCAGCCAGCTTCAAAGCCTTCTGAGCGGCAAATGCTGGCCCTTCGGGCATGCGCAGGGGGCTTATGGCGACCGAAGACATGGATACAATTTCTGCCAAGGGCTCCAGGCCTAATTCTTCGGCCTTTGCTCTTGTCATGAAGAGGACAGCCGTTGCCCCGTCGTTCAACCCTGGGGCATTCCCGGCCGTGACTCCTTTGCAGCCATAGATGCCGGGAAGTTTGGCAAGTTTCTCAAGGGTGCTATTTGGCCTGTACTGCTCGTCAATGTCGAGTGTGATGGGATCTCCTTTCTTCTGAGGAATTTCCAGAACCATCATTTCATCTTTGAACTTACCGGTCTCCCATGCCTGCCCATAATTCTGGTGGCTCCTCAAGGCCCACTCATCCTGCTCCTCTCGCGAGACCCCGTACTCACTGGCCACGTTATCCGTATCCACCGAGACCGGGTTGAAATCCTTGTAACCCAGGGCAAAGAGAGGGTCTTCCATCTTCACGTCTCCTATTCGGAATCCCTCCCAGCGCAGCCCCCTGACAATGAGGGGCTCCTGGCTGAAGGAGGTGGCCCCACCGCCTAGGGCGCATTCAATCTCACCGGCCGCCACGGCGCGGCAGCCAAAGTGCACGGCCGACGTGGCGGAGACGCAGGCCTTATCAATGGCAACCGACGGAGTTTCCGGGGGCAATCCCGCTTTAATCAGGGTCTGTCGGGCGGCAACAGGTGTGTAGACATCCTTGCAGACCGATGTATCTCCAACCCCCCAGAAGACTTCATCAACCTGGTCTCCTGGCACATTGACCCTGTCCAAGACCTCTTTCATGGGGAGGGCCCCCAGTTCAAAATAATCGTATTCGCGCAAGGAGCCACAATAGCGGCCAAAAGGGGTTCGAACCGCACTTACGATGACGATATCTTTGTACATAGTTTCCTCCCTTCGCTTTTTTCCTTATGATCCAATCGACAACCAACGACCATCTCCGGACGCTTCATAGGGGCATGTTTCCATGTTTCCTGTATGGTCGGGGTGGTTCCGCCTTATTCTCTAAAATCCTTAACGCTGATATGATTCTCTTTCGTGTGTCCTTTGGGTGAATCACCGCGTCGATGACCGATCGAGAAGCAGAGTGGTAAGGTGTAAGGTAGAGATCCTGGTATTCCTTTACCTTCTTGTGGAAAAAGGCTTTCTGATCTTCGGCTGCGGCCAATTCTCTCCTGTAGAGTATCTTGACAGAAGGTTCGGCGCCCACCATTTGCATTTCAGCAGATGGCCAGGCGAATACCTGGTCAAAACCGATCTGATGGACACCCATGGCAGGAATGGCTCCGCCATACATCTTCCTGAGTATTAAGGAGATCTTTGGAACCGTCGCTTCTGTCCAGGCGAACAGCATTTTTGCCCCGTGTCGAATGATGCCGTTGTGTTCCTGGCGGACGCCAGGGAGAAAGCCGGGCACATCCACCATGGTGATCAACGGGATATTGAAGGTATCACAGGTTCGGATGAAACGCGCTCCCTTATCCGAAGCATCAATATCAAGACACCCGCCGAGAAATCGCGGGTTGTTGCACACGAATCCCACCACATGGCCTGCCAGACGGGCAAAGCCGACCACCAAATTTTGCGCAAATCTGGGATGAATCTCAAAAAACTGACCATCATCAGCCACGGTTTTGATGACCTGCGTCATGTCATAAACCTTGTGCATCTGAATGGGGACCATATCGATCAGTTCAGGTGTTTCTCTGTCCACAGGATCGGTGCATTCCTTGCTGGCAGGCCTTTCAAGATTATTTTGGGGGAGATATTCAAGGAGGCTTTTGATGGTATCCAAACACCCCTTGTCGTCTTTGGCGCTCAGGTGAGCAACACCCGATTTGGTACTATGGACTTTTGCCCCACCCAGCTCTTCGAAAGAAACTTCCTCTTTCGTCACTTCCTTTATGACTGCAGGTCCTGTGATGAACGCATGGGAGGTCTTTTCCACTTGAATAAAGAAATCGCAGAGGGCAGCCGAATATACAGCGCCTCCTGTGCATGCGCCCATAATGGCAGCGATCTGGGGTATGATTCCCGAGTTAAGGGAATTCTGATAGAACATGCCGGTAATGCCGTATACGTTATCCATGCCTTCATGGATTCGGGCCCCTGCGGAGTCGTTCAGGCAAATCATGGGAACCATGTACTCCCGGGCAAGTCTCAGGATATAATGAATTTTGGCCCCATGGGTTTTGCCAGTGGATCCACCAAGCACGGTGGCATCCTCCGAGTAAATGAAAACCTTTCGTCCGTTTATGGTTCCATGCCCTGTGATAACTCCGTCACCGAGGAATTTCTTTTTGTCCATGCCGAAATCCTGACACTGATGCTCGGCAAGCATGTTCACTTCCACGAAGCTCCCCGGATCCATAATATGATCGATCCGTTCCCGCGCCGTCATTTTCCCCATTTTACGCTGCTTTTCCAGGCGTTCTTCTCCGCCGCCCCGCAGAGCTTCCGACTCTTTTTCCTGAAGCTGGGCCAGCTCCTTTTCCCAGTTCTTTTCATCAGGCATGGCTCTGTCGCTCCTTTCTCCCGGCGTTAAACTCTTGATATGCACCTTTTCGGCCTGAGGCCTTGCTCAAGTCATTTTTCTCTTTTCTGAATAAGCTCGATCAAGATGCCAAAAGTGCTCTTTGGGTGGATGAAGGCAACCTGATCCTTGTGAGCATTCAGATAAGGCTTTTCATTGATCAGTTTTATCCCATTTCCCTCTAGACGGTCCAGTTCGCTCTGGATATTGTCCACTTCAAAAGAAAGGTGGTGAATGCCTTGCCCCCTCTTTTCGATAAACTTGGCGATCTGACCTTCCGGCTCTGTGGACTGAAGTAGCTCCAGGTTGGTGCCTTCCATAGGGATAAAGGAGAAGATGAGCTCACCGAAATTCTCCCGTTCTGAAGTGGAAAGACCGAAATTCTCGCTGAAAAAGGCCCTGGCCTCCTCCAAGTTATCCACGGCTAGACCGATATGGCTGACTTTCTTGATCATCTCCATTTCCTCCGAATCTTTTCTAAACCGGGGTCGTCGCCCCCTTAAAGTGCTTTATTGAATGAAATATTGAATTATATTTTAAACCATGAGATGTCAAGAGAAAAATCAAAAAGCCCTACAAGTTGCACATTTATGTAATTATAAACCAATAATATCAATATTTTAATGGAATTTTGCGATTTTGTGCCTGGGTCTATTTTTTCCTTGACACAGATCAGTCTTTGAATTAAATATTGAATTAAATAAAGCTTGGAAAGGCCTGAAATGGACGAGAAATCAGATGCCGTAACCATAGACCGCCTTCAAAAAACCGGGAATAACCGCAGACCTAACACGTTGATCGAGGAGGCCTATGGAAAAATCAAACAGATGCTTCTTGAGCAGAAATTTGCCCCTGGGCAGCGGTTGGTAAACAGCGATCTTGTGGAGATATTGAACATGTCCCGAACGCCGATCATAAACGCCCTGAACCGACTCGTTCAGGACGGGTTTATCGGTTTTGAGGGTTTTCGTGGATTCTTCGTGAGGCCCATTGATGTGCAAGAGGTGTGGGATGCCTTTGGTGTTCGTGAAGCCCTGGAAGTCTATGCTGTGGAGCAGGCCATCAAACTGAGCGATACCCGTGGCATGCTGGAGCTTGAGGATAAACTCAAAATACATGCAGCGTACAAGCCCCACTATTATACCCGCAAAAAGTTCATCCTGGATTCTGAATTTCACCTCCAAATCGCCGTCATGGCCAAGAATGAGGTCCTAAAATGGCTCCTGAAGCGGAACTTTGAACATATCTTCTTACGCGCAAGATTGGACAACTACGATCCGCGCCGAATGGAATTTTCTGCACAAGAACATCATGAGCTTGTGGAGAGAATGAAGAAGAAGGACATCTTGGGAAGCGTGGAACGCATTCGAAGTCATATTCAGAAGGCGAGGGAGCAGGTGGTCAGGTGTCTTTCAACTGGAGAACTTGAAATGGTAGAAACTGTCGAGGGCTAGGCCATGAAAAAGACAAGAGAGAACATGGAGCATTGGGAAAAGAGAACGCTCGGGAAAGTGTTGGAACGTTCTCCGGAAAGGGAGGAGATTTTCAAGACTGAAAGCGGCATTCCAGTCGAAAGGTTGTACACCCCCATGGACATGGAAGCGATCGATTATGATGCGGATCTGGGCTTCCCCGGACAATACCCCTTCACACGGGGGGTCTATCCCACCATGTACCGGGGGCGGCTGTGGACCATGAGAAATTATGCAGGATTCGGCACAGCAGAAGACACCAACAAACGCTATCGCTACCTGCTGGAGCAGGGCATGCCGGGTTTGTCCATGGCCTTTGATCTCCCAACGCAGTTGGGCTACGACTCGGATGATCCGCTGGCAGAAGGCGCAGTAGGCAGGGTGGGTGTTGCAGTGGATTCATTGGCTGACATGGAAATTATATTCAAGGGAATACCGCTGGAAAAGGTATCCACCTCCATGACGATCAACGCACCAGCTACAATTCTGCTCGCCATGTATATTGCCGTTGGAGAGAAGCAGGGTGTGCCCCAGGAGAAGCTCACCGGAACCACACAGAACGACATCTTGAAAGAGTTCATAGCGAGAGGGACCTATATTTTCCCACCCGAGCCCAGTATCAAGCTTGTCTTGGATGTGGTGGAATATTGCGCCGAGCATGTGCCACGATGGAACACGTTAAACATTGCAGGATATCATTTCCGAGAAGCGGGCGCAGACGCCATACAGGAGGTGGCATTCACCCTGGCAGATGCCATTACGTATATTGAGAAGGCCCGGGAAAGGGGTCTTGAGGTGGATGATTTTGCGCCACGCCTCTCTTACAGTCTCGGGTGCTACATGGATCTCTTTGAGGAGGTTGCAAAGTTCCGGGCGGCAAGAAGAGTGTTTGCGAAAATCATGAAAGAACGATTTCAGGCCAAGAACCCAAAGAGCTATCTCTTTAGGATTTTTACCGGTTCCTGCGGTTCCACGCTGGTGACACAGCAACCCATTAATAACATTGTCCGGGTGACGATGCATGCCCTTATGGGGATCCTTGGAGGCGATCAGGCGATTCACACGGCCTGCTGGGATGAGGGTTATGCCATTCCCACTGAGGATGCAGCGACAATTGCCCTTAGAACCCAGCAGATCCTGGCCCACGAATGCGGCCTGAGCAATACCATCGACCCTCTGGCGGGCTCTTATTATGTGGAGTCGCTGACCAATGAGATTGAGAAAAGGGCGATGGATTACCTGGAGAAGATAGATGAAATGGGCGGAATGCTCGGGGCCATTGACAACGGCTTTGTGTACAAAGAAATCCAGGAAAGCAGCGTGAAATTTCAAAGGCGCGTTGACAGCGGGGAGAGGGTCATTGTTGGGCTCAACAAATATGTGATGCCAGAGGAAGAGGATCTAACGGAGCAGGATATCTTCCAAGTGGATGCGGCTGTGGAAGATGTGCAGAAAGAGAAGCTGGCCAGAGTCAAGTCTAAAAGAAACAACAAAGAGATCCGTAAGGGCTTGAAGGAACTGGAAAGGGCCATTGAAAAGAATGAGAATTTGATGCCATACATCATCCAGGCGGTCAAACACTATGCCACTGTGGGAGAGATTTGTACGGTCATGAGGGAGAAGTGGGGTGAGTTTAGGGCCTCCACATACATCTAAGTGAAACAGGGAGAAGATGGAACAACGGAAGATCAGGGTATTGATTGCAAAGG
>JASFIT010000285.1:0-6182 GCA_050122535.1 Desulfobacteraceae bacterium
ACTCGCATGAGGCATAGCCTCAAGGAATTTCAAGCCTATCAAGCGAAATCGAGAAATTCAATATTTACTTAATTTCAACTGGTTAGAAAAAATGGGTTGACACAAAACAGCACAAAATACCCCGAAAAAACATGGTTACTGCGACAGATTGTGACAGGTAAAAATGGTGCTTTTGTGTTAACCTGCACAAATCACATTAACCTATGTTAACCCTTGCGCAATTAGTTAACTTATGTTAACCTAACCGAGTCACAATGTCTTAATTGAAGGATAGAAGTATGGCAATCGAAAAATACATCACTATTCCCGAGCTAGCAAAGCTTCTCGGGGTCAGCCGCATAGCGATCTACAATCGGGTCAAGAAAGGAGAGATCCCTGCCATAAAGATAGGTAAGACCTATGCGATAACAGACAAGACGATCACAAACATCCTTGGAAAGAAGATAACGACAAAGGGGAAGAAACGAATAGATGCTGCCGTTCACAAAACAGTCAAGGAATACGGAGAAGTCCTTAAGCAGTTGAGCAAGGAATAGTGAGAATCATAACCATAGCAGACGTAGAATATCTTGCCTTCAGACTCGCGAAAGAGCATCTTTCTTTCAATGAGCCAATACCAGACTTCTCTACTCGTTTCCCAAATGTGCTTGAAAGCTGCGTTTTGACCCCCTTTCAAAGATTCTCAGGAAAGGCCTTGTATCCAAGGTTAGTCGATAAGGCCAGCATCCTCTTCTACCTCATGATAAAAAACCATCCGTTTCAGAATGGTAACAAAAGAATTGCCATAACTACCTTGCTGGCTTTTCTATATTTCAACGATAAATGGCTAAGGGTTGATACTCAGGAATTATACAACTTCATAGTTTGGATAGCGCAAAGCTCACCACGGTTCAAAGACGAGGTCGTTGCAGCTATACGGAAGTTTATTCGAGAGTATTTAGTAGATGCAGACTAGTCAAAAAGCTAGGGACTTATTTGCCCCGGTATAGAACCCAAAACAAGCTGATAGGCAGAGAAAATGAAAGGGGTGGCTACTGAGAGCCGACCCTTTACGAGAACTGATGCCTTGAGCGAGGATCGAACTCGCACGAGGCATAGCCTCAAGGGATTTTAAGACCCTCGTGTTCAAAAAAACGACAGTCTCTAGTTCCAGAAAATGGCACTTCTTGTGTTGCCTAGATAGAGGCGACCATTTTTAGAGCTTGCCATTTTTCGGCTGGGCTTTCCCTGGCTGTGGGGTTTCGTTTAGCAGATGTATTTCGCAATTTGGCCAGATTGAAGATTATCAAGTAGTCTTGAAAATCGCAATGCTAAAATTTTGCTGGTATTGCAGATGTAATCTACAACGACACCGTCAGGTGGGCGGGTAAGGACTTTGGCAGGCATATAGAGCTCTTCGCCCAGCCTGAGCACCCTCATATATTGGGGGTGCAATCACTCCAAATCCTTTCTTTTCTTCGCTCTTGGTGGTTCAATTCTTAACAGTAACTTCCACTACATTTTGCCGAGCTATTCCTTTTTCCTCACGGCCCTTTTTCACATAAACATGCATAAATCCCATCAACTCATATTGACCGTTTTCCAATTTAGTAGTGTCCCACTTCACCGGGAAATTCTTTTCTATTTCGCCAGATTCACCGATCTTAATCCAGGTATCCGTATTTTTTTTGCGATAATACCAAGGATTGGTTACACGGTCGATATGCCCCGATGCACTCACCTCTTCTAACTCCTTGTGCAATAAATCTTCGTCAAATTCCTCCCGAAGCATAACAACACCAGAATAGCTTTCAAATGCCTCCGTAGGAACAATATAATGTGGCCCCCAATTGTATGACATGCTACACCTCCTTTCGGTATCTTGGGTTAAAAGTTACCACCCCCAACATATTTTGGATGATTCATTTTCCCTGCACGCAAACATGGCTGATTCTGGACTAATTTTTAGAGCTTTGAGACTATTTGACCTTGATCCAAATTAACCTTGCTACACCTGGACCCGGGTTTTTCCACTGGGAGGGGATCTCGGAAGTCAAATAGATGGCATCGCCCGCACGCATAGTATGAAAGGCCTTTCCCAATTCTATTTGTAATTTCCCCGACAACAAATACCCGAGCTCTTCACCCTTATGTATGAAGAAATGGGACAGAAGTTTGCCATTTGGCGGGATTTCAATGAGGTAAGGCTCTGCCTTAACTTCAAAATCGACCGGTGTTAGCAGCTTTGCTTGAACACTCCCTTCTGGTAGATCATGAAACTTGATATCCACCGCTTCCGCCGCAGGGAAAATTAACCTGTTCACAACATCTGGTGACTCCATAAAAAAAGAACTCACTTCAACGGAAAGCATCTCTGCCATTTTAAGCAGAGCTGGCAGAGAGGGATAGATCGAGTCGCTTTCGACCTGGGATATGGTGCTCGGCGTGACTCCCACTAGTCTAGCTAGTTCTGTCTGGGATATACCCCTTTTGGTGCGCAGTTCTTTTAGGCGAAGTCCGAGATCAATTCGGCCCGTCCTTCGCCTATCGTGATCGAAAGTGACATTAAAGTCTTTGCTCCAGTAATTGATGGGTTTATTCAAGATATCCATGTCACGCTTTTCAGCTTTCAGTATAGTCAACGAGGTGGTGCCTCTCTTGACTGCCAGATCTATGGCCACCTGCGCAATTTGATTGATGTGGGCCCTAAGGCGCTGTGAGTGTGCCTGCTTTTCCAGGATCCAGTAAGCAACTGTATTCAGTTCATACAATCGGGGGCAGGAATGGGTATAGAATTTAATAAGCTCCTCCTCACCCCACAACGCCTCCATACCAGTCAAGCTTTCAAAAATAAATCGAACATCACCTTGCAAGGTTCCATGAATACCATAAAAAGCATCAATGACTTTGGCTGCACTGCGAGGTTCCTCCACCCACGTAATGTGGCACCGGCGATCCGGCTCCTTTTCCTCATAGAATTTTAGGAAGATATCAGAACCGGCTCCCTTTCCGTAAGTAAAGCAATCCAAGATGGTCAGATAGTCGTTTTCGGCCAGTGGACCTAGCTTGTCCAGTAAATTCTTAGGCGAGCGGTCAAAACTTACATAAATAAAAGGTTTGCTTTGGGCTTGGGAAGCTTGAATGAAGTTGAAACAAAATACGGATGCGAGACTTCCAGCATCATCATGCCAGACCACGTTGTCACCGATGAAAAGCCCCCCAAGCATTCGGTCCAGTTGGCTGACTCCTGAAGAGACTCGAAGCCTTTCTGTCATCATTAAATCCTAGGATAACAAGGTTTAGATTTATATTTTCTCGGCTGGTAGCACCGGTCTACTTGGCTGACAGGTCGAGAAATTGGGTTTTGCTTCTATGGGGAAACTATTAGCCACACTAAAAAAAATCTCAAAAATTGATTTTTAATTAATTATATTAATAAGTTAAGTATACTTAATAAAGTCGCTAAAGTCAAGTGTTTCTAATACTGGAATGAGAATTTCTTATCTTTGTCGTGTACCGTTAGAGCCAGTCCCAGCCAAATAGTAAAAGAGACCTTTCATCACGGATCCTGCACGGCGGGTATGATATATTGTGGGTAAAGTGTAGATACTAAAGCGCCCTTTTCATCACTCTGGGGCATGGTCTGGCAGATAAAAAATCGTCTCATTAATGCTGATGAGACATCAGAGCGGATAGGCAAGCCTGGCCAAGCAGCTAAGTTCTGGCGTTAACGCTTTCTTCTTGTAATCATTGCTTTCGGACACCACTCAAAATTAACGATTACGATAACCTGCAATTTTGGTCGAGTAACACTTACTGCTATGATACCTTCGGCACCCACTTGCCAAGGTCTTTTCCTTTACCATCACAACACTTCACTCATGTATCCAAACCATATCCGCTCATTTAGCTTTAGTCCCCTGAATTAAAAAAGGGCACGAGGAAATACGTTTATGGACTATGGACCGCGATTCTGGGTTAGGAATATTCCTTTATCTTTTCGGCCTGGGTCAGGACTAAATACCCTCCTAAAGCCAGACTTTCCAACTCGTCTTCACCGGGGTAAAGCATGACTTTTCCAAGAAAGGAGATTCGTTTTCTTATCTCGTTGATAAGTGTCTTAGCCCGACAGAGGTTGCCGGTGAGGACCACTGCGTTTATGTGCCCCTCCAAAGCGGCAGCCATGGAGCAGATATCCTTGCTAATCTGGTATGCCATGGCCTGTGACACAAGGAGGGCCTCTTTATCGCCTTCTGAAATGCGTGCTTCAACTGCTTCCATATCGTGGGTTTCGAGATAAGAGTAAACCCCGCCCTGACCGAAGAGCTTTTTATTCAGCTCCTCTTTTGAGGCCTTTTCAGAAAAACAGAGCTCGACCACGTCCAAAACAGGCAGGGCCCCGGCTCTCTGTGGTGTGAAGGGTCCTTCACTCAGACCATGTGTCCCGTCAATAATCCGGCCTTTTCTATGCGCTCCAATTGTGATGCCTCCCCCCAAATGGGCCACGATGAAGTTGGCTTCAGCCAGGGGAATGTGGAGATCATGTGCCGCCTTTCTGACAGCCGATTTCTGGCTCAATACATGAATCGCGGACCGTCTTTCTATCCCTTTGAGGCCGGAAAACCTCGAGATCGGTATGAACTCGTTGGCCACAGGTGCGTCATAAATGATGGCTTCAACACCGTATCGTTCTGCAAGCCGGTGAGCAATGTGTGGACCGATATTGGCCGGATGCGAGCCATAGGCACCCGAGCGGAGGTCACGAAGCATATCTTCATTAATACGATAGGCGCCGCCTTCAATGGGCTTTGTCAGGCCCCCACGGCTTACCACCAGGTCTATTTTCCCGAGCTTCGTCTTCTCCCTTTTGAGAATCCTGTCCACAGCATCTTGATGGAAACGCAACCATGCATCGTATACATTCAGCCGGGACAGCTTGTCAGGCGAGTGCTCAACTGTCTTTCTAACCAGAGCCTCTTGATCCCAAAAAAGCCCCAACTTTGTGGACGTTGAGCCTATATTTATGACAATCATTTGGAACATGGGACGATGTCTCACAGGATGAGGCCTAAAGACAGATTGATCATCCAGGATTCGGCCGGCTCCAATGGAGAACGGATGATGATTGGGAATCTGGTTCCGGCCAGAATACCGCCGGCCTGGCATTGACCCAACCGCACCAGGAATTGGGTTGTGTGCTGGGCAGGTTCAAGATCCGGGAAAAGGTATACATCAACATTTCCGGGCACCGGGCTATCAATCCCTTTGTGTTTTGCAGCAAGGGCGGATTCAGCATTATCCAGGCCCAGAGGACCTTCAACCACGGCCTTCTGAAGCTGGCCTCGCTCAGACATCTTGGAAAGGACGGCTGCCTCCACCGTGGAGGGGATGATTGGATTCACCAGTTCGAGGGGCGCGAGGGCGGCAATTTTGGGTTCATGCATTCCCAGTGCTGCGGCCACATGGATGACATTTTCCAGGATATGAATCTTTTCCGCAAGGCCAGGAGTTGCATTGATCATGGTGTCGGTCAGCAGGGTCAGCCGTCCCTGTTTAGGGATATCCAGAATACTCACGTAGCTCAGTATCCCACCCCTGATGATTCCTCTATTCCTGTCCAAGACGAGCGAAAAAAAACCCGTATCCAGAGGACCCATGTCCAGGTAAAGTTCAGCTTCGCCCTTTTTTGCCATATCCAACGCTCTCATCCTGGCCGCCCGGATGTCTGCATCTTTGAAAAGGACGTCCATGTCTCCGGATATGTCCGCAAGCGATTGACCCGCTGCGATGGGATCCACCCATCCAAGGTCCCGGGCCTTTATCACTGCGGCGATGGCATGCGGATCGTTCTGCCCTGAAATGACAAGCCGTCTCCGTCTCTGTTGTCCGGCAAGATTCAAGATGTAATCAAAATCCATAGTGAATTCTCAGGTCTGCCTGCCGGGTTCGGTTAGTATCGGACCCAAAGCAAGGTTTCTCATGCGGACTTCATGTGGATCCGAACGGGAAGGGGCCAAGATAATCAAGCCGGCCCCGACTGCTATGCACTGTCGAATCCCCATCAAGATATGATCGATACTCTTACACAATATATTTCCCGTTTCGATATTTGGAAAGACAAAGATGTCCGGAAAGGCCGCTGTTGTGATTTTCATGTCACGAAAAAGACCATAGAGATTCTTAGCCAAGTGAATGTGACAGGG
>JASFIT010000286.1:0-6178 GCA_050122535.1 Desulfobacteraceae bacterium
GCGTGGCTCGTGATGATCAGGCCCACACCCCCCTCTGCAAGCTGGTTCATGAATGCCACGAGTCTGGGCGAGCATCCCCCGTCCTCTTTAGCCATGGCTTCATATGTGGCAGAGCGCACAAATCTGTTGGCCAGTTGCATGCCATTGATTTCCGTGGCTTCAAATAGCTTGGACATGTCTTGGTCCTTTCTAATGGCTTGTACGGCAGCCTCATAGGGTCGGCACAGTGGCCTACCCTACAAGGATGATCATGGCGGGCGAATTATAGGGAAGCAAGGACCGCGCGTCAACAATAACCAATCCATAGAAACCCTAGCGACATGCCATACTCGATTATTCTGGGGGCCCACTAAACCTTGCTTTTTATACACATATTTATTATTAACACTATTCATCCTGAACGTCCCGTTTATGAAAATCGCGACAGAGGAGGACCAACCTGATGGTGGAGAGAGAGTACATTCCCCTAGGCGTAGGCTTCTATCCTGACTGGTTCAACAAGCGCTACGGTGTTTCATTTGATCGTCAATACTACTTCGATCCTGAAACGAGGATCGAGGCGAGGATGGAGATCGATAAGCGACTTTACGAAAGGTTTGGAGACGTGGGATTGGGTGATAAGGACCCGAAGCCCAAGCCCCTCATAACCTTTGGGATGGTGATGCTCCCGTCCATATTTGGGTGTGAGATCGTATTTGAGCCGGATGCGCTTCCCTGGGCCATGCCCCTCAATCTCTCTGAGGATGAGGTCATGAAGCTGGAGGTGCCGGATATATTCGACTCAAGTCCCATGACAGAGATGATCAAGCAGATTGAATACCTGCAAGACAAATACGGTAAAGTGGTGGGAGACATCAATACGACGGGTGTCCAGAATCTGGCCCTTAAGATCAGGGGCGAGCAATTCTATATTGATTACTTTGAGAATCCAGAACTGTGCCATCATCTACTCAAGATCTGCGCTGAATCCATTATCCGACTCTTCCAATTTGTTTACAAGATTACCGGGACCGGTGCCATCGACGTCACACCCATGTGCGATCCTAAGCTCTTTGTCATTCCCAATTGTACGGTTGAACAGATCTCCTTAGAAACCTATGAGAGATATGTCTTAGACTATGACAATCAGGTGGCCGATGCCTGCCATCCCCTGGGCGTGCATCACTGTGGCTCCGTTAACCAGGTCTTGGAGGGATATGCAAAGATCCGTCACCTGGCATTTGTCGAGATCGGATTTGGATCAGATGTGAGGAGAGCCAGGGAGGTATTTGGTCCTGAAGTGGCGCTCAACGCTCGAATAAACCCTGTCTTGATGAAAAACGGCACAACCGAAGAAGTGGCTGCAGAGGTGCGAAGCTTGATCAACCAGGGGGCCCCTCTCCATAATTTTTCCATTGATACGGTTGGCTTGACCTACGGCACGCCGGATGAAAACGTCAAGGTGGCCCGAGAGACTGCCGCTGAATATGGCAAAATCCCTAGCTTTCCACCTGCTGAAGCTGAAAGCCGACCCTTATACAGTTTTGGTAAGCCTGCAAAGATAATGGAAACCACTGTGCGTAGCGCAACCAGGACCGTTGTGATCGGGCCAGGACACCCCCTGGTCATTATCGGAGAACGCCTCAACCCCACGGGTCGGAAAAAATTGGCCCAGGCCCTGGAGAAAGGAGATCTGGATCTCGTTCAGTCTGAGGCCATTAGACAGGTGGAGGAAGGGGCCCATATCTTGGACGTCAATGTGGGCGTATCAGGCATTGATGAGCCACGGATGTTGAAAGAGGCAATCTTGGCCATCCGTGAAGTCACAGACGTTCCCGTCTGCATTGATTCCGCCTTGCCTAAGGCACTAGAGGCAGGCCTTGAGGTGTATGAGGGAAAGGCCCTGGTCAATTCGGTCAATGGTGAAGAACTCAAACTTAAGCAGATCCTACCCTTGGTAAAGGAGCACAGTGCAGCGGTGATTGGTCTCACCATGGACGATAGGGGAATCCCGAGGGAGGCGGAAACACGACTTGAAATTGCCAGGAAAATTATGGAAATGGCTGAACAGGCGGGCATTCCTCGGGAGGATGTGATCATTGATCCCCTGGCCATGGCTGTAAGCGCTGACCATCAGGCTGGCCTGGAAACCATCAAGGCCCTTCAGCTTATCCGTGATGAACTGGGCGTGAATCAAACGCTGGGACTCTCCAATATCTCCTTCGGGTTGCCAGAACGTGCCTCCATCAATGCTGTCTTTTTGGCCATGGCCGTCTTGAGTGGCCTCACATGTCCCATTGTTGATCCCACTGTGTGGGAAATGCGAAAGGCACTGCTGGTCTCGGACATGCTTTTGGGTAAAGATGAGTATTGCATGAAATATATTTCCGCCTCTGGCAAGAGATCCCTTAAAGGGGAAAAGGTTGAACCCAAAGCAAAAGCCGAAGACGTTACTGGGGAAGGCCTTGAGGCCATTAGAGAGTCAGTCATATCAGGAAAACGAAAAGAGGCGGCGGCACTGACGCAGAAGGCGCTGGACAGTGGAACAGATCCCCAAGATGTCATTGACCACTATCTGATACCGGCCCTGAACACTGTGGGAGAAAGGTTTGAACAGAGGAAGATCTTCATCCCCGAAATGATGATGTCGGCCAAGTCCATGCAGGCCTGCGTGGATCTTATCAAACCTTTGCTGAAAAGAGAGAGTGAAGCAGTCCTTGGGACTGTGGTTTTGGGGACCGTTTTTGGTGATCTTCATGATATAGGAAAGAACCTGGTGAAACTCCTCTTGGAGACATCGGGTTTCAAGGTGATCAATCTTGGAGAAAACGTGCCTGCAGAGAAATTTGTGCAAGCTGCGAAGGAGCACAACGCCCATATTGTGGGGCTCTCTTCTTTATTAACAACAGGGGACCCGCACGTCGAGGAAACGATTAAGGCCATCAAAAGCAGTGATATGGCGAACAAAGTGAAGGTGATCTGTGGCGGGGCCGCCATGACGTTGAAATTTGTAAAGGCGTGCGGGGCCGATGCCTATGCAAGAGATGCGGCCGAAGGCGTGAAACTTACAAAAGAGCTTTTGGGAATCTCGGGTTGAGTCCAGCTCTAGCAATATATTAATATCCTCTAAAAGCTTCGCATCACTTAGAACAGAAGCGATTAATCAGGGTTAAGGAGGTCATGCGGGTTTTCGAAAAGCGATATCTCAAGAAAAATTCCACCGGACTTTGCCGTGGCCAAGAATTTGGGGTTTACGGCACTGAGTTTATGGGAGTCTCCCCCTGGCTCATTTAAACCCCAAATTCTTGGCCACCGCCCTCCAAGGTAATAGATATCGCTTTGAGAAAATTGGCATGACCGGATCGAGAGTCTGTTCGTTTTATTTTGGTTGTTTTAATGATCTGGAAGATCTTTTGAAAGATATTGGCCGGGTTGTTTAATGAGCATTCACCAAGAAACATAGCGTTGGTCAAAGGTAGCGGGGTAGAACGCTGCCTTTTTTTATTTTAGCCAAGAGAAAAAAGGAAATGGCCAAGATCATTTTTATGCCACAGGGGAAGGAGGCAGATGCAGACGGCCATATGAGCATTCTGCAACTGGCGCAGAAAGTCGGGCTGCCCCTGCAGTCCACCTGTGGTGGTAAAAAGAAATGCGGCAAATGTAAGGTTGTCATTGAACAGACGGATGCCTCACTACCCCCACCTTCGGATCAGGAGCGAGAACACCTTGGAGAGCTCCTACGGAAAGGTTATCGACTCGCCTGCGATGCCGTGTTGGCCGCTGGCGCTCAGATCCAGATTCCAGAGGAAAGCCTAATCCGTCGCCAGGTCATATTGACCTCCCACACCGCGTATACCTATCCCGCGCGCCTACGGCCCAACGTGGAACAATATTATGTTGAGGTCCCAGCGCCGACTATCGATGATGTAAAGGCCGATCGAGAGCGGTTTCTGTGGGCCCTCCAGGAGACTTTCGGCTTGAGGCATCTTCACATGGATGCCGCTGTCATTCGAGAGCTTCCCCGCCTGCTTCGTTCTGGCAAAGAGGGGCTCACTGCCCTCATAAGGGATGGGCGGGAAATCATAGGGCTTCAAGAGGAACTAGAACAGGGGCTCTTTGGTATCGCCTTTGATACGGGAACAACCACTGTTGTGGGCTATCTCATGGACCTGCTTTCTGGTGAGGGCCTTTCAGTGGTTTCCGCCATGAATCCCCAGATACCTTACGGGGACGATGTGATCAGTCGCATCTCATTCTGCCAGCAGGAGCCTGGCGGCTTGGAAAAGCTTCGCTCCCACATGGTCCAGTGTCTCAATGACCTGATCACCGAGTCCGCCTCTGAGGCTGGAATCAATCCAAGCCAGATCGTGGAAATGACCGTGGTGGGTAACACGGCCATGCACCACCTTTTTCTGGGGCTTGATCCCCAATATCTATCCATGGCCCCCTATACGCCAGTCCTGACCGACGCGCAAGATAAGAAAGCCCTGACCCTTGGTATCGAAATCGGGCCTTCAGCCTATGTCCACCTCTTGCCCCTCAAGGCGGGATTCGTGGGGAGTGATGCGATCGCCTGTATCCTGGCCACAGGCATCCACAGAAAAAAAGCCACCACCCTTCTCATTGATCTGGGAACCAATGGAGAAATCGTACTTGGAAGCAAAGAGCGACTGGTCTGTTGTTCAACGGCGGCTGGTCCTGCATTTGAAGGGGGACACATACGCTGGGGGATGCGGGCTGCGGCGGGCGCCATTGAGCGGGTCAGGATCGATCCCGCAAGGTTTGCCGTTACCCTGGAAACCATTGATGGTGAGCGCCCCTTGGGCATATGCGGATCTGGGATCATCGCGGCAGTAGCTGAGATGATCAGGGCGGGGATCGTCCTGGGAAAGGGAAACTTCAACGAAAATATTCAATCTTCTCGTCTGCGCCATGGCGAGGATGGCTGGGAGTTTGTCCTGGCCTGGGCCCCTGAGGCCGGCATTGAACAGGACATTGTCGTCACCCAGAAAGACGTGGCTGAATTACAGATGGCCAAGTCGGCCATCTATGCGGGCGCTACCCTCTTGATGGAGATTTTTGGCGGTGAACCGATTCAAAAGGTCCTCCTTGCTGGTGCAGGGGGTAACTACGTGGACCCCCGTGATGCCTGCACCATAGATCTCTTTCCCGGCTGTACAACAGCCAAAGTCATTGCTGTTGGCAATGCAGCCGGACATGGGTCTTGTCTTGCCTTGCTGGACAAGTACAAGAGAAAAGAGGCCGAACGGATTGCCAAAAAGGCCCAATATATAGAGCTGGCAGCCACTGAGCGCTTTCAGGAACTGTTCGTATCGAGCATGTTTTTCACCGCGGCCCGAGATTATGAAAACGACTTCTGAAGACCCTAACGGGTTGCTGAAAACCTAGTCAGATCGTCACTCTTGACCCCGCGTCCGCAGGAATAAACTCCTCCGGGTGTCCAGAAGCCCCTGTAGCCACTAGTACTCGGTTGCATAAATTGACGATATTACAATGTCATTGCGAGGAGCCGAAGGCGACGCGGCAATCTCATCCCAACCTGTTGACAAAATTTGTTTTCTAGAAAAGCGAGATTGCTTCGCTTCGCTCGCAATGACATTCCGATGATGAGGATTAACTATGCAAGTTAGCTCTAAATGCCTGCTTTCGAGGCCCTATCGTAATTCGTCATCCCGGCCAAATCCCGCGGCCTGTCCGGCGAAGCTTCAGCGAAGACGGAAGTGGGATGCGAGCCGGGATCCAGAATGATTTGAGCTTCCCGGATTTTCCTGGATTCCCCTTCGACTTCGCTCAGGGTGGTGAGCCTGTCGAACCACGGGTCTCGCCCCACATCTTTGGGCTCGCCCGGAATGACAGTTTGGTTGAATAGCGACACAGCCTCTGGCGCGGGAATGACACATACAGCCATACGGAGGTTTTTTTTAGCAAGCTAATTAGAGGGTCTGCATTTCACCGGCTATGTGGGTTGCCCGGGTCCTTCTTGCACAGGCAGGACAGAGATCTCGATCCAAATCTATTTCCAGATCTTTATCAGAGCGCTCTTTAATCAACTCCAAATATTGCTTTGTAGCAAAGGGAGTCCCGCAAACCTCACACCTCTCAAGGAGGTGCTCCCCAATGACGGTCCCGCAGAAGGAGAGTTTCCTCCTGGCATCTTCGTCTTTCATCTCTATGTAGC
>JASFIT010000287.1:0-6169 GCA_050122535.1 Desulfobacteraceae bacterium
CGAATCGTAGAAGAAGTCAGGTATCACCGGTCCTCCCACCAAGATGTTCATGAGGTCTGTTCTGGTTATTACGCCAACCACCTTGTCGCCCTCGACTACAGGCAGGATTCTCAGTTTGTTCTTGATGATCAGGTCCTGGACTTCCCTAAGGGAGGCCTCAGGGCTCACAGTGGAAAACTCTATGTTCATATAATCTTTCACACGGATGTGGCCCAGACCAAAGTAGACGGCCTTCTCTACGATCTGCCTCGTAATATATCCTTCCAGTCGATCCTTCCTATCAATTACAATGAGGACATTGATATTGTATTTCGTCATCAGAGTGGCAGCCTCTTTGATGGTCTCGTGGGGGTGGATATGAATGGCAGGTGAAGACATCATATCATTGGCCCTCTGCTGAGGATTAATGCGACTTCGAAGCAAGGCCTGAAGTGATCTTTCCACCTGCATCAAGGTTTTGTTCTTGATGGTGGCTGAAGCCGCTTGAGGATGGCCACCTCCACCAAAGGCAAGGGCTATTTCAGCCACATTTACATCTTCCAAGCGGCTGCGTGCCACCAAGTATATTTTGTCCTCCATCTGTGCTAAGGCGAAAATCACATTCAAGTTCTCCATTTCCATAAACTTGTGGACCAGGACAGCAAAGTCTCCTATGTAATCTTCACTTATCACCTTTGAGATGACCACCTCGATCCCATTAATCACTCGCGTTATAGCCGACTTGGTGAGATCGTTAAGCAGCCATACTTGTTCGGCTGTCAATTCTCTGGTGAGCATGTCCGCTATGAGATTATGATTGGCCCCTTGTTCAGTGAGCCATGCAGCTGCCATAAAATCCTCAGGTCTTGTTGAAGGGAAGGTGAATGAACCCGTATCCTCATGGATCCCTAGGCACATAATGGTTGCCTCATCAGGAGAAATGGAGAGACCCCTTTCCTTGAGAATGGCGGTAAGGATGGACGTGGTCGAGCCCACTTCTCGAATCACCTCCTCTTCTCCCCTTATGTCATCTTCAGAGTCTGGGTGGTGATCATAGATGTGGATCTCCACATCTCCCCTCCCCAACAGGTCAGCAAATTTTCCAATCCGACTCCTCTGGCGGGTGTCCACCAGGATCAGCCTTCTGATCTGGTCAAAGTCGATCTGTTTCATCTTAGTGAAGTCAAATATGTACGAGGTGGAGTGGAGAAAGAAGTTCCTGAGATTCCTTTCCTGTGAACCTGAAAAAACGAGGGTTGCTTCAGGATAGAGTTTTTTGGCTGCAATCATGGAGGCCAAGGCATCGAAATCGGCATTAATGTGCGTCGTTATGACCTCTTTGTGGGTCAAAGGAGATTTGTTCTTGCTCACCACAGTATTGCCTTTATTCCTCGCCATCATGGGCAAATTAACGTCATGAACAAAGGATTTTGCAGATTAGGGCTCTCTCGCCATACTATCACATTCGCCGGGGGAAATGAACTTAGCCCAGCTTCGCTCCGCAATTGGAATGGTGGAACAATGGGATTTGGCCTCCGGCTCGGAGAGGAAAATGCAAAAATGGGTTACAAGCAACATTCCTGATGGCAGGGAAGTCGGTGAAGTTAATATATGAATAACTTCCTTATGAGGACCAACATTCCAATATTCTTCGCGCTCGCTTCGCTTCCGCCTTCGTTAAAACTTCGGCGAGACAGGCCGCTCAGTCCCAGCAAGCGGGTCCCCAGTTTCCACCATTCCATTATCATATGTGCAAGATAAAAACTCAGGCTCCCAAAAAACCGTTTATTCCCAATAAGTTGTAAAATATCCGAGACGTATAATTCATGGGCATGGGAGAGATGGTCCTCGAACATCTTCTGCACGGGCACCAAAATAAAAAAGCCGGGCACAAGGAATCTGCACCGGCTATTGTTCTCGGTATGCGCAGGATTTCAGTTACAATCCCTTGACCTTTTCCTCAGTTTCCTGCCTCTTTTTGCACTCAATGCACAAGGTGGTCACGGGGCGAGCCTTCAATCTCTCTGCGGTAATCTCCTCCCCACATTCCTCACAGATCCCGTAGCTGCCGCTATCGATCCTGTCCAGGGCGTCTTTAATCTTTCCTATGAGTTTTCTCTCCCTGTCTCTTATTCTCAGGGTGAAATTTCTGTCCGACTCCAGGGACGCCCTGTCTGATGGGTCAGGTAGATTCTCCTTGTGGTCGGTCATACCGGTAACCGTCTTGTTCGCCTCAGTCAAGAGTTCATCAAGCCTTTCGTTGAGCAATTCCTCAAAATATTTCAGTTTTTTCTTCGTTAACATGGCTCTACAGATTTCCCCCTAAAAATAAAAGTATATAACCCATTATCGAATTTAAATCCAGGGTTGATTTCTTCCCTTATTTCTTTATTTTATGCCAGAAATTCTTTCCTTTTGTCGATTTTTTTGAACGTTCCGTTTTTGCAAACGCCTCCAAGAGTTCTCGCTGCTTCTGGTTGAGTTTCTTGGGTATTTTCACGGCAATCTTAACAAAAAGATCTCCCCTTTTGTCTCTCCTGAGGGTTGGCATCCCCTCGCCTGAAAGGGACAGAATCTCATCCGGCTGTGTTCCGCCGGGTATTTTCAGCTCCTTTTCCCCCGCTCCTCCAAGTACCGGGATCTTAATTGTGTCTCCCAATGCTGCCTGAACAAAAGATACGGGAATCTCACACAAAAGGTGATCACCTTGGCGCGCAAAAAATTCGTGATTTTTCACGCGAATGACCACAAAGAGATCCCCAGGTGGCCCCCCATACTCACCAGGCTCCCCCTCCTCGCGCAGTCTCAGTTGAGATCCCGTATCTACCCCTGGTGGGATTTTGACAGTGATTTCTCGCTTAACCTTTACTTTTCCGCCGCCTCTGCACGCCTCACAGGGATCTGTTATGACTCGCCCTTCACCATGACAGGCAGGACACGTGGTGCTGATCTGAAAAAACCCTTGGGACCGAACCACCTGCCCTCGACCTTGACACGTGGCACAGATTTGGGGCTCACTGCCGGGCGTAATGCCCGATCCATGACAATCTCCACATGCTTCCCACCTATGGAAAGAGAGATCTTCTTCTTTGCCGGAAAAGGCCTCTTCCAATGTGAGTTCCAAATCATATCGAAGATCGTTTCCTTGCCTAACCCTGCTTCTCCTTCGCGTCCCAAAGCCAAAGAAATCCTCAAAGATATCGCTGAAACTGGAAAAGATATCTTCAAAACCACTGAAGCCCCTGAAGCCTGTACCTTCTAAACCCTGGTGGCCGAATCGATCATAAATCCCTCTTTTTTCCCTATCTCTGAGAACTTCGTAGGCTTCAGCGGCCTCCTTGAATCTCTCTTCCGCTTCCTTGTCACCCGGATTTTTGTCCGGGTGATATTTCATGGCCAATTGTCGATAGGCTCTTTTAAGATCTTCTTCCCCGGCATCCCGTGAGACGCCAAGGACCTCATAGTAATCCCTCTTTTGCATGTTCGGTGTTTCCTTTAGGCGTCCGACTTCTCGCCTTTTTCCTCATCTGGGGCTTCTCCCGCGCTTTTCCCTTTAGGTTCATCCAAGAGTCTCTCCTCTTCATTATTGAGGAGACCTTGCTTTGCGATACCTTCCCCCTTAACCACATTTCCCGCGGCAATTTCTCTGAGAGAAATCACCACGTCCCTATTTTTCGAAACAACCATGGGTTCGGCGCCTTTCCTCAGCTGCCTAACACGCTTTGCGGCCATGTGAATCAGGGCAAAGCGGTTGTTTACTTTTTGCAAGCAATCCTCTACTGTAATCCGTGCCATGGTATACCCCCGTGACCTCAAAAATTGAAATCATAAACGCTCAAAATGAAATAAACTTTACTTTGTAACATTTCTATTGTTAAATGTAAAGGCTATATCAAAGATGACAACCAGAAATTTATCTGGAGATACCTTTTCATGTTGGCCAAGGTCCTCAGCAGCGCTGTGATCGGAATAGAGGGCTATGTTGTGGAAGTGGAGGTTGATATTTCCCAGGGTCTTCCCTCCTTCTCCACCGTTGGTCTTCCGGAAGGGGCGGTTCGGGAAAGCAAGGACAGGGTTAAGACCTCCATAAAGAATTCCGGGTACCATTTCCCCTCTGACAGAATCACTGTAAATCTGGCTCCTGCAGATATCAAGAAAGAAGGATCCGCATTTGATCTCCCCATGGCACTGGGCATTTTGGCTGCCACCGGCCTTGTGTCAAAGGAATCATATGGTCGGCATCTGGTTTTGGGCGAACTCTCCCTTGATGGCCTTATCCGGCCAATTAAGGGGGCTCTTCCCATGGCCATCACGGCAAAAGAAAAGGGTCTAAAAGGGGTATTCCTGCCCAAGGAAAATGCGGCTGAAGCGGCCGTGGTGGAAGGTGTTCACATCTACCCTGTGGAGACCCTATCGCAGCTCATAGAGACGCTTTCAGGTGTCGTAAATAGAGCTCCGTTCCAAGTGGATATTGACAAGCTTTTTGGGAGATCGAGTGATCATTTTGATTTTGCTGACGTTCGAGGTCAGGAAGATGTGAAAAGGGCCCTAGAGGTCTCTGCTGCGGGTGGTCATAACCTGATCTTGATCGGACCACCGGGCGCAGGAAAGACCATGCTCGCCAGACGCCTGTATACGATTGTTCCGGAGCTGAGCTTTCAGGAGGCGTTGGAGACCTCTAAGATCTATAGTGTCATGGGCATGATGCCCAAAGGGTACGGTCTCATAAATACTCGGCCGTTTCGATCTCCCCATCACACCATCTCGGATGCGGGCTTGATAGGAGGTGGCCAGAGCCCCAAACCGGGGGAGGTAAGTCTTGCGCACAATGGCGTGCTTTTCCTGGATGAGCTGCCCGAGTTCAAGAAAAATGTTTTGGAGGTCCTCAGACAGCCGATGGAAGATGGCCACGTGACCATTTCCAGAGCCAGTTCAACGGTCACTTATCCGGCCAATTTTATGCTTGTTGCGGCCATGAATCCCTGTCCTTGCGGGTTTTTTGGCGATCCCAAACGGGAGTGCCACTGCTCTTATCTGCAGATTCGGAGATATCGCTCAAAAATATCTGGACCTCTGATGGATAGGATAGACATTCATATGGAAGTGCCGCCGGTCCCGTTCAGGGACCTGACCTCGGGTGAAAGCGGACAATCCTCATCGGAGATCTTGGCGAGGGTGAAGAGGGCGAGGGAGATTCAGGGGGAACGCTTTAAAAAAATGAAAATCCATACCAACGCCGGTATGAGCAGTCGCCATATCAGACAGTTCTGTGCACTTGATGGCGAATCAAATGACCTGATGGAAAAGGCGATGGACAGACTTGGCTTGAGTGCCCGAGCCCATTCCAGAATATTGAAGATATCGAGAACCATTGCTGATTTGGAAAGCAGTCCCCATGTTAGGGCTCATCACGTGGCAGAGGCCATCCAATACAGGACGCTTGATCGGAGAATGTTTAGATGAAGAGGTTTTTTCGGTTCATTTTGTGGAGCAGTCTGATTTTGGGCCTGTTTGCCGTGAGCATTGTGGCCGTCTTATGGTACATCTGGTCCAGTAATCTGCCCTATATAGGCTCCCTGCGAGAATACAACCCACCTATTATAACAGAGGTCTTTAGCGATGACGGTGAGGTGATTGGCAGATTCTGGGAAGAGAAGAGAATTGTGGTTCCCCTTGACCAACTTCCAAACCACCTGATCAATGCTTTCATAGCGGCCGAAGATGCCCGTTTTTTCAAACATGAAGGCGTAGACATTCTGAGCATAGCCAGAGCCCTTATCAAGAACCTGATGGCAGGCAAAATAGAGCAGGGTGGAAGTACCATCACGCAACAGGTCACCAGGTCATTACTCTTAAAGAATCCCAGAAAAACATATAGGCGAAAGGCGAGGGAGGCATTGCTCTCCTTACAAATAGAAAAAAACTTCTCAAAGGAGCGGATTCTATTCCTCTATTTGAATCAGATCTATCTAGGACATGGGGCCTATGGGATTGAAGCCGCAGCCCGGGCCTATTTTAACAAGAGAGCAAAGGAACTGAACCTGGCAGAATCTGCCCTAATTGCAGGGCTCCCCCAAGCGCCAAGTCGATATTCTCCGATAATAAACTTCGAGCTGGCCAAAGCCAGACAGAAATATGTGTTGGAGAGGATGCGTGAAGAGGGCTATATTGCAGACACGCAAGAGGAAGA
>JASFIT010000288.1:0-6167 GCA_050122535.1 Desulfobacteraceae bacterium
TTCTCTCTAACTTCTTTTTCTTGAGCCCCTCTGCCGGCGTGACCTTCGCATGTCGGCTCTTCATCCACCCTTGAACAATACTGGGATGCAGCGTGGCGTGACACTCCAGGCAGGTCTCCGTCTCTTCACTAATGGGTGAGCCATTGGCCCACACTGTACCCGTGATGGCGAAAAGCGTAAGTGTTCCAAACAGGAACTTCTTCATGATCGCTCCCCTTTCCAAATGTTTGCTCCAAACCCCAAGCAATAAGGTTCCAAGTCAAGATCTGTGATCATGCCTTCTACTGTGTCCATCCTCTTTAGCACATCACCACTTCAAATGTGAAGTCCCTTTCGCAAGGCTTTCAGGGTAAAGCAAAGATGGCGCTTTCTGAAATGACGAATAACGATCACATACGCCGTACCCTATTGAAATCGGTGTATATTATGAGAGGAAAATTATTAGCCTGATAAAAAGGGCCTTCGCTATCCTTTTGCGTCATTCCCGCGAACGCGGGAATCCAGTGAGTTTGTTCTTTCTGGACTCCGGCCGAAGTCTATCCCCGCGAAGGCGGGGACGGGAGTGACAGGATTATGGGTTTTTTCAGCAAAGGGTGGGCGCTTCAAGTTCTCTCAATCTCGGAATCTTTGGACAGGGTCTTGAATAGACCAGCTTCAGGTCATATTTTACCCATGTGATTTTCAACTAAATTAAGAGGTGTGAAATGGGAATTTATGAGAGACTTCTACGCCTTGCTTTCTTGTGGTCAACGAGCATTTTGCTTTTCGGGGTCCCATACGCTACAGGAGGTGCAGGTATGGATTTCGATCTGGATGCCTACCGGTGGAAAAGTCGGATCCTCCTTATTTTCGCCCCATCTGCAGATTCTAAGGCCTACAAACAGCAAACGCGAGAATTTGAGGGCCAAAAAGATGGCATTCTGGATCGTGATCTGATCATCCTTGAGTTGCTCGAAATTAGGGAGACTCGGGCGGGCACTAAGCCCCTTTCTGAGAGGGTGGCACGGCAAATGAGACGCCAGTTTGATGTGGGAGCGGGTGAGTTTGTGTTAATCCTCATTGGAAAGGATGGTACTGTAAAATTGCGATCGAATCAGCCGGTGGTTATTTCGAAACTTTTCGGCCTGATTGACGCGATGCCTATGAGACAGCAAGAAATGCTCAGAAAGAAAAAGCCATCTGGTTAAAAATTCTGGCGGATTATTTTATCCCAAATCCTGCAGACTATCCCAAACACTCGTTTTCAAGTCACCGGGTATTCCTACGCTGCCAGAAGCCTCGTAGTCGCTTAGCGTACTCAAAGGAATCGCTGTTCTACCACCACTGACCTGATTCAAGACGATATAGGCCCTTGAGCCAGCATGCTCTTCTTCTTCGACATGTAGCGTGACAGCGGGTTTGCCGTATTCCTTACAATACTGATTATACCAACCCTGAATTATCGTTTTTGCTCTATCCAAACTTACTGCGTGTTTCATCTTTCTCCTTTCCTCCTTAAATGGTCTTTTTCGCACTTTTTATTTCATTTTATTTCATTATATACGGCTAATATCGCCGTCGTCCCAGCTGCATTCATCCTGATAAGGCTCTCTTAACAGCTTTTCATAAAATCGCTAATGTGGATATCACCAAACCAACAAAAAAAGCGAGCAAATTATATGCATTTTCATACATTGCTTTAATCTCCTTTCGTTTTCTTATGGGTAATGGGATCTGATTATACTTAATACAGGTATTATCCACAGATCCCTAGGCGCCCTTTCGTTTCTTACTTGATCTTATTTCGCTCAGCGTGACTTCTGCCTATGAGGGTAAAAATTAGAGGTTCTAATGTTACAGTTGAAATTTCAGTCACATTCAATTCAGTTTTCTATTTCTACCATATTGCTAGGAAATTAATTATGATAGGTGGCTTGTCAATAGAACGTCTTCGTTCTTACGAATTATTTGCTGAAATCCAGAAAATGAGGTTAAATGACTAAAATCCTTGAAAAGGGTATGGAGATTGAAGAAAGCGCAACCGATGAAACGCTGGCGATTCCTGATTCCCAATTTCTTCACAGCCTCATGCGCCATACTGGGACTGGCCTCCATTTTGCTGGCCCTGGAAGCCAGCCTTTACTGGGCCGCCTGGTGCATTCTGTGGTCTGTATTGCTCGACAAAGCGGATGGAACCGCTGCTAGGCTTCTCAACGCCACTTCCGCCTTCGGCACCCAGTTCGATTCCATGGCCGATCTCATCTCATTTGGATTGGCGCCTGCACTGCTCATATATTCAGCCAGCAGGCACGCTTGGAATATCAGCTCCGGACAAGCTTACTGGTGGGTACTTCTGGTGGGTTGCAGCCTGTACGCCATATGTGCTGCCCTCCGCCTGGCCAGATTCCATGTCGCTGAGACCGCAAATGGCCAGCGCTACTTCACTGGCATGCCTACCACGCTTTGCGGCGCCATGGTGGGCTCGGCCCTACTTGTGGGCATCAAATACGACTTATCTGTCCATATATTGCGCAATCTGCCTATCTTTCTGGGTCTGATGGGTATCGGCATGGTGTCAAAACTGCCCGTGCCAAAGTTACTCCCCCGTCAGAATAAGGTTCTCAACACCCTCCAGATTGTCAATGTGGTTGCTATCTACCTTTGTGGATTCACCATGAAGTTCCCCGAATATGTGCTGGGTTTAGCAACCTTATATTTGTTGGTGGGTACGCTTTATGGAATGTTTAAGCATCCCCGTGCTGTCCAAAGCGCCGCAGAACGATCTGGCCAGATCTAAACAGGGTTGCCTTGCTGATACCTTAGGGCTTGAAGGAAAAATGAAGTTGTATCTGAGCATGATAATTGTTCTCAAAAAGGAGTGAAAAATGTCCATTAGAGAAATTGTAATCACCTATCTTCTCATGGCCGTTGTGTTCCTTGCCGTTGACCTCATTTGGCTAGGGTTGATTGCAAAAAACTTCTATCAGAAGCAATTGGGGAGGTTTTTCAGCGATAAGGTCAATTGGAAAGCGGCCGTGATATTCTATTTCCTGTTCATTCTTGGCGCCATGATCTTCGCCGTATATCCGGCCGTTGCGCAGGATTCTGTGATGAGGGCGGTAATTTTGGGCGTGCTATTTGGGTTTTTCACCTATGCAACGTACGACCTGACCAACCTGGCTACTTTGAAAGACTGGCCAGTACCTATTGTCATTGTTGATATCATCTGGGGAATGGTGCTCTGCGGCACGGTATCGGGTGTCGGTTTTGGTGTTGCAAAGTGGCTCACCTGACTCACAGCATCATTCAGAAACTCCCTTTAACGCTTCAAAGGCTCTCTCACCTCACCATACTTAGTTGCCCACTGATCAGTCATTTTATTTCTGATTTCCCACAATTCTGGGAAGAACCTCTGAGTCAACCCTTTCTCTAATAGTTGCACGGGACGGCCCCTTAACGACTTTGAACCCAAACCGATGCTACGTTGCACGTGTTGCAAATGATGGTATCGGAATCTCTGGAATAGCGCATCATAATCGGCCAGGGCCTCTGCCACCACATAGGCATCAGAATGGGAATACTCGTCACCATATATCTTCTCAACGGTGAGATCATGTCTGTCTAAGTAGTGGGACTTGAAAGATTCCCAGAGTTGACCACCCATTTCACGTAATGTTCTAAATCCTGGGGATCCCAGGCCGCTACCCCCACCCAACTTAAGACGAATCTCCTGATATTCTTTCGGGGACATGGTATCCAGCAGTGAGAACAAATGAATCATCTCTTCCTGAAGCCGGTATACACGCTTGAACAGGGAAATAATCCGGTTCGTATCTTCTGCCTGCATATACGCGTCAATGTCCAAGAGGGTGTAAGCGAGCAGCTTCATGAGCAGTTCCTGAATCTGATGGACAATCTGAAATTGTAGTTCATCCCCGTTGCAGAGTTTATCAAAGTCACTTTGACACGAAAGCAGTGCTCTGGTGTTCAAGTAGACCTCGTAGTCCGTATTTCCCTCGCCATGCATCACCGTGTAGAAATAACGTCTGTCCATCTCTACCTCCGTTCTGTCACATAACCATTAATAGTTACAGGGCCGCCTGCAAAGCGCGAATGAGACAACCCATTTATTGTCACATTTCTGTATTTTGTTTTTGATTGGTCGGAAATTCCATGAGGAATCGAGTCTCTAAGGGCCGGGGAGTTGGGTCTCGGGCTAGGACCTTGACCGGAGGCCTCTACCATTTCTTTTGAAGCCCTCAAAGCCTCTTTGAGATGAGCTTGTACAGAATTGCAGCATCAGCCCACACCCCAACCGCCTCTTCTCCGCCTAATGCGGCATTTATCTCGGCACGACCGATGTTGAGATTCTTGCAGATGATTTTTGCCTGATGCCATGTGGGCAGCCAGACCAGTTTATCTCTCATATTTTCAATCGTCTCAAAGATTCTCAGGAAGTGCCCGAGATTCAGGATGAAGTAGATTCTATTTGGAAAGGGGGAGGAGATCTTAATGTGGCCCTTTTCGTCCCAGACAAAACACCCTACATGCGGGTGCCAGTCAAGGCCTTTTTCTTTCAATTCCTTTGCAAGCGCACAGTGCTCTGAGGAAAATGGAATAGGCTCCAGATCTGTCCCCGCAACAAATGGTGTCGGTTTCAGCGAAAATCTCCCAATATCTCTCAAATGACACTAGGTTATTTTGCATTCAGCAGCCTCTGCGATGTCCTCTTCGGTGATTCCCAGGAGATGAAAAATATGTGCCATACGGGCTCTACCGAGAGCCACATTGGCCACCCGATCCAGTCCCTTCTTTGCATTGTAGGCTATGCCCAACCCGGCCTGACCGAGCATCAGGGTATCATTGGCCCCGTCGCCCACAACCACAGTCTGATCAAGAAGGATCCCCTCGTCACAGGCGATCTGATTCACAATGCGGGCTTTTTCGGCAGCGTCTATGACTGAACCTTCGACACGTCCGGTCAGCGATCCATTCTTTATTTCTAAGCGATTTGAATAGGCATAGTCAAAACCGAGCTTCTCCTTCAGGTGATCTGCAAAGAAATCAAAACCCCCAGTGACCACACCCATCTTATAACCCAAAAACTTGAGCGTGACGGTCAATTCCTCCACCCCTTCAGAGAAACGAACGTTATCCCTGATCTCGGTCAGATCCTCGACGGTTAGGCCCTTCAGCAAAGCAACCCGTTGAATAAGAGACTCCTCAAAGTCAAAATCGCCCCGCATGGCCTTTTCTGTGATTCGAGCCACTTCCCTGTGAACACCCGCCCGCTTGGCCATCTCATCGATAATCTCCATGTCCACCAGTGTGCTGTCCATGTCAAAGAAGATCATGCGCTTATTCTTGCGATAGGCCTCCATCTTTTGGAGGGCCAAGTCCGTATTGAGCGCACGGCTCTTGACCATGATTCTCTGCTTCAGGCGGCTTAGATTATGCGCCGCGTTCACGTTAATGACCATCTCCACGGAGCGGGCGCCATGATGGTTCAGACTTGAGATGGTCTCAATGTTTGCCTCTTCCTCGGCGAGGATCTTGGAGAGCTCGGCCATAGCCCTTGTTCCCCCAAAATGGGTGAGGACATAAAGATTTCGCTGACTGATCGCTTCCAGTTCGCTGAGAGAAAAAAGCTTGAAATTCAAATTAAGGTTAAGCTGGCTGGCTTCGAACAGGAGATCCTTGATAACGCTGTCCTTGGATTCGCTGGCATGACCCAAATCCAAAAGAAAATAGAGTCCCAATAGTTTCTGCAGCGATGCCTGTTCAATATCCACAATCTCCACGTTGTGCTCCATCAAGACCTGGGTAATAGAAGCTGTGATGCCGGGCCGGTCCGGACCGGAGATGGTGACCATCAATAGTTTCTGATCATCTGGCATAATTTGCGTTCCCCCGTTCCTATTCCTTCAATTGCGCAAGGGCCTAACCCCAGAATCAGCATAGGCTAAATAATAAAAAGGGGTAACTGACTTGTCAATTACCCCATCACGGATTCTTGTGTAGGAAAAAAGCTATACTCTGAGTGGGAAAAGTTAAATGGAGTCACAGGGCGCTTTAGTCGCCGATAGGAATACCTCTTGATGCATCATCAAGACAATTCTTCAGATCATCATCCGAAATGTTTTTTGGATTTTCGAGGTCCTCAATACGACACACATATTCATTTCCCG
>JASFIT010000289.1:0-6158 GCA_050122535.1 Desulfobacteraceae bacterium
TAATCCTGATTTCCTATCATGTTGGCGGTAATGTTGATGGCGTTTAGTGCGTCAGCGCCGATATCATGGGCCAGGGGAATGTAGCCATCTCCCAGCTCAGTGGCTTTAACAATCAATTCGTGAGCCCTTAATAGATCCTCGGCATTCTGGGGTTTATAATAGTAGCGACTAATTTTTTCCCCTGTTTCCGGATCCTCCATCACTGCCAGGTCTTGGTACTTTGGATCTTCAGCCATCTCATAGTCTATGGCCATCTCATCGACGCACACACCGAGATCTGGGTGGGTGACCACATTCTCCACCCTTTCACCCTTGTAATAGACTTCACGGCCGTCATTCAAACTCTCCTTGTACGCTTCGGGTGATATCAAGCCCATAGTATCACTTGCCTCCTTGCATTCTATTCCTAGTCTTCGGTGTTTCCACGGTGCATCGTGCTTAGGGCAAAGCGAAAAGCCCTGTGTATGATGCATTTAAACAACAATTGGAGTCTAATGAATTTCCTGTGGATACGTATCCTCTACCATGTTTGCGCAGATTTGGGTATTCCGCAATGATAGAAGGGAAGTATCTCATGCTCCAGATCCGTCCCCATCATAGCGTCAACACACATTAATGCACAAAGAGATGCCCCATCTACGCCGCCACCCCACATGCGCTCACCATATTGGTCACCCACGAAATAGAGCCCTTCAACATAGGGGCTCTTCACATCCGGTCTTTTTTCTCCTATGGGTCTCCAATTTCCATAGGCTTCATCAGATGGCGTCCAGAGAACGAACTCCACATTCTCTTTCCAATCCCTAAAGGTCTTTCTAAACCAGTCCATGCAGTAGTTGATGACACGCATGACCTTCTTAGGGCTGCGCATCTCCTTATCCGTCAAGGCCGTTGAAAAGAGGAAGTCCCTCTTTCCTTCCGGGCCTCTCTTGGCGCAGGCGGCCAGGCTCCACATGACCATATCCACAGCGCCGATATAGCCTTCATGCTCTATGATGCCGGGCATCCAGATAAAACTCCTCTCATCTACCCCAAATTTTTCCCAGACATTGTTCTTCAAGCCGATAAGGGCCGTAAGGAGACCTGGGGACCAGAATCTATTCTGGAGAAGATCGCCCCATTCTTCAGGGAAATGCCTGGGGTGAAGGACATTGAAGATATGCTTTGGGGGGATATTACAGATGACAGTAGAGGCCTCCAGAGTCTCATATTCCCCCTTCTTGTTTCGTATCATCACCCCTCTCACCTTACCATCTTCAATGATGATTTCCTCAACCGGCGTGCTTCTCCATATTTCTCCCCCTGCCTTATTGAGTGCCTGCTCCATGCCGAGCGGGATAGCCATGCAGCCGGGTTCAGCTATGGTGGCGACTGAGCCGGAATGGAGATTCATTTCTATGTCCCTTGCCATGGCCATGTAACCGAGAAAATCGCCTGCCGGGGCCATTCTTGGTTCCGCCATCGCATTCTGGCAGGCCATCACAACTTTGAGGTAAGTGTAAGCCTCTTCATTTTCCGTAAGGCCCCTCTCCTCCATCCAGGTCTGGACGTCTATGTCCATGGCGGCGGCACACTCTTCCATACTGAGACCTCCCATCTGTCTCAATGCAGAGAGAGTCGCTTTATATCCTTCCTCGCTCATCCAGCGGTAAGGATTTCGGGGCTCAACCTGATAGATCTGGTTTGTTTTTGACTCAACAAACCCGAGCCCTTTGTTGACAGGCATGTCTACGGGTTGTTCTAAGTGGTCCAAAAGCAAACGGCACCTTGACTTGTTTCCCCAAAATAAACCGTGACCACCATTTTCAAAGGTCCATCCATCAAGCAACCCTTTGCTAAACATGGTCTCCAAGTCCGGCTCGCAATAGGACGGCCAACACCTTGTATCAGCCAATGACTTTTTGAATCCGCGGGCATCCAGCTCCAGGCCATCTATGATGACCTTGTCACCCTTTCCGGTGTAAGATGCGACACGGCCTCCAATATGTGGGGCCTTCTCCAAAACAAGCACCTTTTTGCCAAATTCCTTTGCCAGTAAGGCGGCGACACCGCATCCACCGACTCCCGACCCAACAACGACCACTTCATACTCTTTTTTTGTCATTGGACATCCTCCTTCCTACGTAAAGAAAACTAGAATGCGTTGTCAAGGTTTAGAACCGTCTTTGAGATGAAAAATAGGAAACACCCACAGCATGGTTCTGCAAAAAAGGTGCCGAGCGCTGCCGTCCCGATAAGACCTAGAATTCTAAAGGGTTATAAGACGGACCCCCTCAGACACCATCTCACCTGCACAATATTTTGTTTTTCTGTGATCCAAATATTGTGCAACCATCTTGACAACCTATAATCTTCGCTCTAGGCTGCAATTCATGGATTATAACCCAAGGAGGCCAGATTCTATCTAAAGGGAACATGTGACCAACCTGACGGCCTATGAAGGAGGTGATTCCATGGGTGGTACCCATGCGTATCCTGATCAAGCCGATGATTACCACCGTGTGCTCGCTATTGGTGCCCTGTTTAAAGGCGTCTATTCCATAGATTGGCTCATGGATTTGTTGAGTGAAAAGAGACCCTCTCAAGTTTTGGCTCAATTGGAAGAGGGTGTAAAAGAAGGGTGGTTAAGGAAGAAGGGGCCTGGGCATTTTAGTTATGTGGACGAGAAAAAACGAGAAAAATGGGAAAACTATCTGCCTGAGGAAGAAAAGAGAAATCTACATGGGTCTATAGCAGATATTTTGATGCGGGAATTACCAGATGATGGACAAAAGGCTCATGCCCTAGCGCATCATCTCATCCACATTTCTAATGATCTTGAAAGATGTCGTTACCTAGGCAAGGCAGGTGACCTCCATCTCAGGGCCTTTAGGACCGAGGATGCTCTGCGTTGTTACAGTAAGGTCTTGGATGATCTTTCAAGACTGCATGGAGAATATGAAGATCGTCTCTTTAGCGAAACGGCTATTAAATACTCCAAGATCTCCACAGCAAGACTTGACACGATAAAGGTTCTTTCCATTCTCCGGTCGGCCTTGGAACGCGCCAAAAAGTGGGAGATGCAAGACCTTGTGGCCCTTTTGAAAATGCACCAGGCCAAGAACGAATGGCTCAGATCTCGATACAGCAGTGCTTTGAGCCGTTTTGAAGAGGGATGGGCTTTGGCGCAAGCGTTAAATGATCCCAGGCTCATACGATCGGCGACCACGTTCGGCACCTTCTTCCTTTTTTGGCAGGGACGGTTTATAGAGGCGGTTCGGATGTATGAAAAGTCCGTTCCAGATATCGAAAAATTTCCCAGAGGCGGGTTTCCTCTCTTGGCGGTCATGACGGTGGGCTATTGCTATGCACAGATCGGACAGGTCACCCAAGGACTGGGAATGCTGGATGCCATTCGCACCCATTGCTTGGAAAAGGGGGACCTCTATCTTGCCTCCTACACGGGCGGGAATACTGGGAGCATTTTGCTCGACATTGGCCGTATAGATGATGCTATCCAATTTATTGAGAAATCGGCAAAGGAGGCCCAGAAGGTACATAATGATTGGGTTTGGATCACTGGAAAGGTGATCTTGGCCTATGCTTACTATCTAAAAGGAGCAAAGAAGCAGGCCCTCAAATACCTTCATGAATTTTTGCGGGAAAGCAGAAAAGTCCAGGCGACCGTCTATTTATATCCTTATCTCATGGAACTCTGTTTGGCCATGAAAAAAGGGGAACTCCCCTCGATTGACGGACTCTCTCTCGAAAAAGTGGTTCAAACGATGATGAAGGGGAAAAACATCTTTCTAAAAGGGGTCACATATCGGTTTCAAGCGACCCTCCATCAGATGGCAGGACGGCCCCACGAGAAGATCACGCAGTCTTTGAAAAAATCCATAAAATGGCTCGAAGAATCAGGGCAACAGATCGAGCTTTCCAAGTCGAAACTGGCACTGGCACGACAATATCTCGCATTCGGTGAAGAAGAAAAAGCCAAGGAACTTGCCTTAGTCGCCACTAAGGCCTTAGCGCCTTTAAATGAGGCGTTAATCCCACATGACCTCAGGGCACTGGTCAAGGATCGGCCGGCTGGTGAGAATCTCTTAAAGGAGATCCTGAATCTTGGGCAGGAAGTGGTCACCATCCGGGACAATAAGGACCTGGTCCAACACATCATATCTACCGTAAATCGAATCACCGGTGCGGAAAGGGGGGCCATCTTCCTTTTTGAAGACAAGGAAAATCCAGAGAAGCTCGTATTGCGGGCATCCAAAAACCTCACTTTAGATCAAATTGCAGACAACAGTTTCGCATCTTCCATGAAAATGATAAGGGAGGTGGCTCGTGCCGGGAAAGGTCGCATCCTTGGGACGAGTTCTGAAAAAGACTTGCCATCTTCTGCCAATGAGATCATTCGCTCTCGGATCTGCGTGCCCATGATTCTCAGGGACAAAACGGTGGGGGTGCTTTACCACGACAATCGACTGCTTAGCAGTGCATTCAAAGAACCAGACCTGGAGCTTCTCTCTTATTTTGCCGCATTGGCCGCTTTTGGCCTTGATAATGCCAAGGCCTACGAGGAGATCAAGAAGTTGAATCGAAAGCTTAGTGAAGAAACCCTGTATTACAAAGAAGAGCATCTTCAAGGCCTTCACTTTGAAGATATCGTGGGAGAGAGTCGCGCTATTAGGAAAGTGCTTTCCCAGGTAGATCAGGTCACCGGAACCGATACCACTGTCATGATCGTTGGTGAGACGGGCGTTGGCAAGGAATTGGTGGCGAGGGCCATCCACCGTCACAGTCCTCGCTGTGATAAAGCTTTCATCAGGGTTCATTGCAGTGCACTCCCGGAAAGCCTCATCGCCAGTGAGCTTTTTGGCCATGAGAAAGGCGCCTTTACAGGGGCCACTAGACGCCGGATTGGAAGGTTTGAATTGGCTGACGGAGGTACGCTCTTTTTGGACGAAATCGGGGATCTTAGCCTGGATATTCAGGTAGGACTCTTGCGGGTCCTTCAGACCAAGGAATTTGAGAGGGTTGGGGGCAGCGAGACTCTTCGCTCGGATTTCCGACTCGTCGTGGCCACGAACCGGGATCTGGAAAAAGAGGTGAAGGCCCAAAATTTCCGTGCAGACCTTTATTATCGCCTGGCCGTATTTCCAATCTATGTGCCTCCATTGAGGGATAGAAAAGAGGATATTCCTCTTTTGGCTTATTACTTTCTCAAGATCTACTCACAGAAAAGGGGAAAGAATTTTTCGAAGATTCCTGATTCTGACATGGAAACGCTTTCGCAATATGACTGGCCCGGCAATGTCCGCGAACTGGAGAATATCATCGAAAGGGGGACCATTCTGAACGCTGGCCCACTGTTTAGAGTGCCAGAATTTGGTGTGGAACATCAGGGATTATCCACGAGTAGGGAAGGTGTCACACTCAGGGAAAATGAACGCAGACACATTCTATGGATGCTTGATAAGACCGGATGGAAGGTAAGGGGACCAGGGGGTGCCGCAGAAATCTTGGATCTCCCCCCGTCCACCCTGGCATTTCGCATGAAGAAGCTTGGGATTCAACGTCCCAGTAAAAAATCCCCTTCCCGTAAAGACTAATCCTCAGAAAGGGGATTTAAATGTGGGCAGAGATCTTCATTTTGACTCATAAAAAGTTCTTTCAAAGAGTTTTTCACTAAGACCGATGAGGTCAGCCCATTTCATCGGCCCCCCTTTATCAGGGGGAAATCCGGTGCCCCAGATCATTCCAATATCGATCATTCTAGGATCATCAACTATTCCTTTGTCGAGAAGGTCTTTTCCTACAGTGACCATCTCCGTAAGGACCTTCATTTGCATCTCTTCAGGGGTCATTCCTCGCTTATCTTTGGGGGATATCAAGGAGAGGACCTCAGGATCAACACTTCCATCTTGGAGGAAGAATCCTTTCCCCGACTTTTTGAGACCAAGCCGTCCTGCTCCAACAACATTTTTCAACGTTTTTTGCTCGAGGCCCTTACCTACAACCACCTTATAACTTATATCAATTCCCACCTCATCTATGAGCTTTATGGGACCAACCGGCATACCAAATTGTGCGAAAGCCCCATCGATTTCTTCGATAGGATTTCCCCTTTCCAAGAATTCAAGAGCACTCATGAAGTAAGGAAAAAGTACTGCATT
>JASFIT010000290.1:0-6152 GCA_050122535.1 Desulfobacteraceae bacterium
CAAACAACCCATAGCCATCAGCCCATTGGCCCGTCTGCTGCCGAGCCCTTTCCTTTTTCATTTTGGTGCAGCACTCATCAATCCCCCAATTCCCCAATTCCCCAATCCCCCAATTCCTAAATCCCTAAATCCCTTAATTTATTTTGTTGACACAGAACCAGATTATGATATTATGTAAATCGAGCGCTCGCTCTATTTGAGCAAAAATCTTATTTTCTCAGGAGAAAATCATGGCTCCAACGAATAATTCCGGGCCTGCAAACCCTGGTCAAAGGGATGAGCTTGTCCCTTCCCCGGCCAAGGATGCGGACCTGGTGGCCAAGAAACATGAGCAAATAGTGGATGGTGCCTGCAAGTTGTTCTTTGAGAAGGGTTATCACAGGACGACCATCCGTGAGATAGCCCTGGCATCGGGTATGTCCATGGGGCAACTTTACCACTACATATCTTCTAAAGATGATGTCCTGTTTCTCATCTACAAACACATGCAGATGATCTGGTATGAACATCTCGCGCAATCCGGGATTGAAAAGATCGACGATCCCCTTCAGCGTCTGACCAGGGCGCTCCGCCATACGCTGGAATTTATGGTGGAGAACAAAGCGTTGTTTCTCTTTGTTTACACAGAAACAAAATACCTGGACCAGAGACATCTTCGAGTGGTTCTGGAAATGGATGACAAAAACGTTGTGGGTTTCTGGCGGCGGCTTTTGCAGGAGGTGAACAGGGAAAGGCCCATTAAGGATGATCCCAATTTCCTGGCCAACCTGATTTCCTATCTCATGGTTTTCCTGCCTTTGAGGGGTTGGAATCTCAGAGATAAAGGCGCGAGCGAGCACCTGGATTCGTTGGCCCATTTCATTCTACGGGGTTTGGGAATAGGTCCGTAGGCCATATGTCACACAAGGAATAATTCTATGCCAGACGATCAAGCTCTCTTCTATCCACTGAAATGTACCCAAAAGCTGAAATCCGTTATGCAGCAATATTACGCAGAACTGGATGAAGCGTCACAGAGCAAGAGCCGCCCCATTGCCTGGTGTACAAGTCAGGGACCTGTAGAGCTATTGAGGGCCATGGGTTTTCTCGTCTATTTTCCTGAAAACCATGGCGTGTTATTGGGAACGACGCGCAAGGCCATGGACTTCATAGGCCTGGCAAATTCCATCGGCTATTCACCTGACATCTGCTCCTATGTAACCAGTGATATAGGGGCCTTTCTGGCTGGTGAGACGCCCCTCAAAGAGGCCTACCAGGTCTCGGGCGTGCCTCATCCGGATGTCCTTGTCTACAACAATAACCAGTGCCGGGATGTGCAGGAGTGGTTTGAGTACTATGCCCGGCAGACTGGGGTGCCCTCGTTGGGGATAAGAACGCCTCGAGGACTCGAAGATGTAAGCCCCCATATCATCTCTTCTGTTGCAAGGCAGATGGAGAACCTGGCCCATGATCTGGCCCCGATAGCCAAGCAAACACTAAATCTGAATGCATTTTGCGACACAGTGGAACGCTCAAAACAGGGCAGCGACCTCTGGAAGCAGGTCCTGGAAATGGCTGGCCACCGCCCCTCTCCCATCACCTTCACAGACATCTGTTTCCACATCGGCCCGGCAGTGAATTTGAGGGGAACGGATATGGCTGTATCTTACTACCAGGATCTGTGTGAAGAGCTGGCATATCGCATAAAGCACAAAATGGGTGCCATCGAGAATGAGCGATTTCGTATTTATTGGGAGGGCATGCCCATATGGGGAAGGCTTCGGTTTTTTGCTGAAACCATGGCAAGAATGCAAGCCTCTTTGGTTGCTTCAACCTACGGCCACTCCTGGGTGTTTGACGCCTTTGACCCCAATGATCCTTTTACCAGCACGGCCAGAGCATACACGGAGTTGTTCACGGTGCGCCATGAACGCTTCAAGGAATCATTTCTGACAGAGATGTTAAGGGAATTTCAGGTTGACGGTATCATTTTCCACAACTCCAGAACGTGCCCCAGCTGCAACAATTCTCAGTACGGCATGCCGCAAAGGTTGAGTGAAAAGACCCATATCCCACACCTTATTCTTGACGGGGACCTCAATGACCTGCGATGTTTTTCTGAGGAACAGACATTGACCAACCTGGAGGCCTTTGTTGAAATGCTGGCCCAAAGAATATAATAACAGGAGCTATTCATTTTAGCGCTCAGGCAAAGAAGAGACGGTCAAAAGAAGTAAAGCCGATAACTCTAAACGAATAAATCATGGAGGTGTGTCATGGCATTAGATGAAGGTGTATGGTCCTTTTTCAAAAAGCATCTGGGGTACAATGAAGAGGAGATGAAAAAATTCAGGGAAAATCGACGAAATGAAGAGATCCTTTCCAAGGCCCCTGGGTTGATGAACAAGACCATTGTTGCGGAAGTGGTGGAATCGCACGGCTGCAACAGTCAGCACAAGGTGGGAGACAAGTTCTATTTTGATGGGGCAGGCAACCTGATTACCAAACTCAATCCAAAGAGGATCTGCGTATACGCAATGAGCACGGTTTCCCCTTTGATCTTCACAACAACCGAGCTCTTCTACGCCGGGGCCGATCCCAATGAGATGCGATTTAACAGAACCGGCTGCTTTGACGTGGGCGTACGATGCGATGGCTGGGGCAGGATTGTCCTGGAGATCAAGTTAGAAGATCGCAAATAGGGGACGTCTATTGATATATTGATAAAGCTACAAAGAGGGTGCTGCCATCAGCATCCTAGCTTAATGGCTTACCAGCGCGTCAGTCCATTACCTCTATGTGCTCTACCTGATTATTTGGGCTAAAGAGGACCATGTTACACCTATGGGTCAATTCGCCTATAAAACATGATATAATGATATGAGCATTTATTCTGACGTACAGAGCGGAGGGTGTACTGATGGAGAGAAAACCATCTGATGTGGAGCATTTGCATCCTGATATACCCAGAAATTCCGGGCATCCTGATCCGGGTGCATTATCCCTTCCCCTTGATGAGGGAAATGTCTCAAGAGGACCGGAATATTCATTGGATATCACCGAACCAGAACAGATGAAGCTGGCCTTGCAGGCCTCCCATCTGTTTTTGGCAATGGCCAACCGACATACGAGGATGAACCCCTTGATCAGAGAATTTGTTTCAGAAATCAAAGCATTGACCGGTTGCGAAGCTGTTGGCATACGCATTCTGGATGAGGAAGGAAACATACCCTATGAGGCTTTTGACGGGTTTAGCCAAAGCTTCTACGAAACAGAAAGCCCCCTTTCCATACAATCAGATAAATGTATGTGCATCAATGTGGTCAGGGGAAACGCTGACCCAAGTCAGTCGTTTTACACGCAGGGGGGTTCATTTTACATGAATGCCACATCGCATTTCCTGGCTACTGTTTCTGAAGAAGAAAAGGGACAGACCCGAAATGTGTGTAACGAGGCTGGATATGAATCTGTTGGTCTGGTCCCGATCCGTATCGGGGAAAGCATAATGGGTCTGATTCACGTGGCTGATCACCGTGAGAACATGGTTCCTCCGGAGAAGATAGGGATTCTGGAGAATATAGCTATGCAACTGGGTATAGCTCTGAAGCGAGTACAGAGTGAAGAAGAGCTCGTAAAGACCCTTGAGAAACTGGAACAGAGGGTAGAGGAGAGGACTGAAGCGCTTGAGAAAGCGAACCTTGAACTTCGCAAAGGCATAGAGGACCGCGAGCTAGACAATAGGATTCTCCAAGAGTACGCGCGGAATCTAAAGTTTTTGTCAAGAACCTCAACGCAATTGGTTGAACTTTCGGCTGAGAAAAACGTCTATCAGTTCATAGGGGAAAAGCTCAAAGAACTGGTAGGGGATTGTGTGGTCGGCATCAACGCATACGAAAAAGAAACAGACAGTCTTTGCACCCGCGCCGTCCTGGGTCTTGGCAAATATTCTCAGGCCGTTCTTAAGCTTATGGGAAGGGACTTGGTGGGCATTTCATTCCCCATAAACGATGAAGAGGCAAGGTCACAACTTGCGACGGGGAAACTGAAGAAGGGTCCTCCGGGCCTGTATGAGCTATCCTTTGGGAAGATACCGGCAGGCCTATGCCGTAAAATTGAGGACCTTCTCAGCTTGGGTGACACTTATGGGATAGGATTTGCCTGCAAAGGAGAACTCTTTGGCAGTGCCATTATCATTACTCGCAGAGGCAGCAGCGGTTTGAAAGGTCAAGATATAATAGAGACATTTATACACCAGGCAGCCGTCGCATTGCAGCGCAGAGCGGCTGAGGAGGCCCTGAAAAGTACTCATGATGAGCTGGAAAAACGGGTAGAGGAACGCACCGCCCAGCTGGCAAGAACAAATGCCCAGCTAATGAGGCAGATAGAAGAACGGAAGCGGACCGAGGAGGCCTTGCGAGAGAGCGAGGAGAAATTCAGAACTGTTTCAGAGCAGTCTCCAAACATGATCTTTATCAACAGGGGAGGCAAAGTTCTCTACGCCAATAAGGCCTGCGAAGAGATTATGGGATACAAGAGAGACGCGTATTATGCCTCAGATTTTGATTTCCTATCCCTCGTAGCGCCAGAATCCATAGATACAGTAGCGACCGCTTTCAAAAGGCATATGCAAGGTAAGGATATGGAGCCCTATGAATACACCTTGATCAGCAAACAGGGCAAAAGAATCGAGGCCATCATAACGACGAAATTGATGAACTATGAAGGGGAGAGGGCCATCCTCGGGATAGTCACAGACATCACTGAACGAAAGCGGGTTGAAGAAGCGTTACGGAAGAGCGAGGAATCCTATCGATATCTGGTGGAAAATGCGAATGACATCATTTACAAAACGGATCAGACCGGACACTTTACTTTTTTCAACCCAATTGCCTTCAAGACTTCAGAATACCCGCCAGAGTACCTTCTTGGCAGGTATTACCTGGAATTGATACACCCTGATTATCGCAAGGAAACAGAGAAATTCTACACCTCTCAGTTCAAGGAAAGGATTCCCAGCACCTATAACGAATTTCCCATCATAACAAAAAGTGGAAAAGAGATTTGGCTGGGGCAGCAGGTGCAGTTGATCGAGGAGGGGGACCAGATTGTGGGATTCCATGCCGTAGCCCGTGACATTACAGAGCGCAGGCATGTGGAAGAGGCCCTTCGGAAGAGCGAAGAGAGATACAGGCAGCTCGTGAAGCATGCTCCTGCCGCTATTTTTGAATATGATGTTGAGAAGCAGAAACTAATGGCCTTGAATGACGTCGTCTATGAGTTCCTGGGGTATACGAAAGAGGAAATTGAGGCCTTGGACCCTATCGATCTCGTGGCTGAAGAGAGTCATGCGCTTTATTCGAAGACATTGGGTAAGATGCTTGCTGGTGAAGAAATTTCAGACGAGGTTGAATACAAACTCAGAGGCAAAGGGGACAAAGAGCTTTGTGCACTCGTAAACGCGAGACTAATCTTGGAGCAAGGAAAGCCGAGGAGAGCCACGGTAGTAGCCCACGATATAACCGAGCTGAAGAGGGCGGAGGAAGCGCTGCGAGATTCTGAAAAACGGCTCAGGTCCTTGTCTTCAAAACTCATAAAGGCACAAGAAAAAGAACGGAGGCGGCTCTCAAAGGAGTTACACGATGAGTTGGGTCAGGCACTGGCCCTCTTGAAGCATCGGATGAGATCCATTCAGGGGAATTTAGAAGAAGGTCAGTCACCGTTACAGGAAAAATCTGAGGAGGTCACCCGGTCCATAGATGACATCATCGAAAACGTTCGCCGGCTATCCAGAGATTTGAGCCCCTCCATCCTGGAAGATCTCGGCCTCTCGTCAGCGCTTCGATGGCTGATAGAGAATTTTGACAAGCAGTATGCCCTGATGACATCTTTTGAGATCGACAATGTGGATCACCTATTCTCAAAGGAAGCACAGACAAATTTGTACAGGATTGCTCAGGAGGCATTGACCAATATTGGTAAACACGCAGAGGCCAAGCAGGTCTCTTTTACGGTGAAAGAAAACGAGGATCGTGTCTCTCTGAATATTGAAGACGACGGAAAAGGGTTTGATATGAATGAGGTCAGGGCAAAACAGTACCCTGAAAAGGGCCTGGGATTAGATGCTATGGAGGAACGTGCCCATATGCTGGGAGCCTCTCTTCACGTGAGAAGTC
>JASFIT010000291.1:0-6119 GCA_050122535.1 Desulfobacteraceae bacterium
TCTCCTTTTCCTCGCTCTCTTCCAGCTTCCTTACGGATAGACCAATCTTTTTATCGTGTCCTGAAACGTTTATCACTTTAGCTTGGATCACATCATCTATCTTGAATCTGCTGAGAGGGTTACTGCCCTTGTCTTTGGACAATTCGGAGACGTGAATAAGACCCTCTATTCCTTCCTCCAACTCAACAAAGACACCAAAGTCGGTTATGTTAGTCACAGTGCCGGTAACACGGGTCCCGGGCCTGTATTTTTCTGGAACATGCTCCCACGGATCAGAAGACAGCTGCTTGATGCCCAATGAGAAACGTTCGCTTGCTTTGTCAATATTCAGGACCACCGCTTGCACCTCTTGTCCTTTTTTGTACATTTCCGAGGGGTGTTTAATCCTCTTTGTCCAAGAGATGTCCGAGATATGAACGAGACCATCTATGCCTTCATCGATGCCGATGAAAATGCCAAAATCCGTGATATTCTTTATTCTTCCTTCTATGGTGGTCCCTACGGGATACTTTTCACCAATAATATCCCAAGGATTTGGTTCCACCTGCTTAAGGCCTAGAGAGATACGCTTGTTAGCAGGGTCAATGTTCAAAACAACAGCCTCAACCATATCACCCACCTTGACCATCTGAGATGGGTGTCTAATCTTTCGAGTCCAGGACATCTCTGATATGTGGATCAATCCCTCAATACCTTCTTCCACCTCTACAAAGGCTCCGTAGTCGGCTAAGCTTACCACCTTGCCACGTAGTCTCGTGGCGATGGGATAATTATCTTGAGCATTGGTCCATGGGTCCGGTTTTAACTGCTTAAGACCGAGGGAGACCCTCTCAGTTTCCCTGTCGAAGTTCAATATTTTGACCGTGATCGTATCTCCCATCTGATACATTTCCGAAGGATGGCCAACCCGACCCCAAGACATATCCGTGATATGAAGTAGACCGTCAATTCCTCCCAGGTCGATGAATAGGCCATAGTCTGTAATATTCTTTACTACGCCTTCAACAACAGCCCCATTCTCCAGTTTCTCGAGGGTCTCTTCTCGCATGGAAGCACGTTCCGCCTCAAGGATCGCCCTGCGAGACAGAACAATATTTCCGCGGCGTTTATTGTATTTCAAGATCTTAAAATCGTGGACCGTCCCGATGAGGGCGTCGAAATCCCTGATCGGTTTCAGATCGATCTGAGAGCCGGGGAGAAATGCTTGGAGACCAATATCTACAGTCATACCTCCTTTAATGCGAGATATGATCTTGCCGCTCATGGTCCCATCCTGTTCATACACCCTCTTTATATCGTCCCATATCTTGATTTTGGCTGCCTTATCTTTGGAGAGGAGGATGACACCGTTCTCGTCCTCTCTCCTTTCCAGAAGAACATCCACTTTTTCACCAACTCTGGCAGTCAAGTTCCCTTCGGAGTCTATGAACTCATGAATCGGAATCTGCCCCTCTGATTTGTAACCAATATCTACCAGGATGAACTCTTTGTTGATCTGAACAATCTCTCCCTTAACAAGCTCTCCTTCTTGAAGGCTTCTCAGGCTCTCCTCGTACATTTCCATGAACTGTTTGCTGTCCTCTTCACCCTTTGCACCTTCGGCGCTCTCAGGTACCGCCTCTGCCTCTACCTTGGAAGATTCCTGTTTAATTTCAGAGTTCTCATGGCCTCCTTCTTCTTTGTCGGTCACGTTTTCGCCCGCTTCGGTTGTTTGTTTCTCCATTAACCCAATTACCCCCCTATTAGTTTTGTCCCACGAATGGATACCCCCAAAATTTTCTTAACTATCAGATATAAAAACAAACTTCAACCATTTGCTCATAAATTTTTGCTTTTTTTTGAGAAATATACCCAGATAAAAAAGAAAAGACAAAATGATTCATACCGCTTCATCTCCCATGTTCTCGACTATCTTTTCCACAACTTCATGTGGATTCAGGGAGGTGGTATCAATGATTTTCGCATCTTTGGCCGGACGCAGGGGCGCTATGGGGCGAGTTTCGTCCTGATGGTCTCTCATCTTGAGTTCCCTCTCCACCTCTTCTAGAGATACAGATTCACCCCGGTCTATCCTTTCCTTATACCTTCGTTCGGCTCTCACCTTGGGGGACGCGGTGATAAAGAACTTATATTCTGCCTCTGGGAAAACAATTGTCCCCATATCCCGGCCTTCGGCCACAAGCCTCCCCTGCTGACCAATCCTCCTCTGAAGCCCTGTTATGGCCTCTCTCACTTCTTTTAGGGCCGAAATTGCGGAAGAGAGCAGATCTATTTCAGGGGTTCTTATGGCCAAAGATATATCTTCGTCTCCTAGATATAATTTGGTTCCTTCCCCGTCTGACTGAAAGTGCAAATCCAGGTTTTGACAAAGCGCCCGAAGTTCTTGTTTGTCCCCTGTATCTATCCCCATCCTCTTTGCTTGAAGCGCTACCGCACGGTACATGGCCCCTGTATCCAGATAAAAATAATCCAGTCTCTTGGCCAAAAGTCGGCTCAACGTGCTTTTCCCAGAAGCTACAGGACCATCTATGGTTATAATCCCATCCATGAGCTATGTCTGCGGACCATCGAAAAATAGGAACACAATGGTGTCTGGAGCGTTCGCTCCAAAATGCCAAATACCAAAGCCCAAATGCCAAAAGCGGACAGCTTCATGGAGCGACAATATGTGCATAAGGGGTAATGATGCCTTTTCTGAAGTGCCTGGCGGGAGGCCGCCGTCCTTTTCTTCGCGCTCGCTTCGCTCCGCTCAGTCCCCAACTTCGTTGGGTCCCCGGTTTCACGACTTATCAGTGGGGGAAACCGCAGCCCCGAGCTTGTCGAGGGGAATGCGGAGGGGGCAAAACTCCCCCGCAGATAAGTTGTAGAAAAGACCAGGCCGGGAGCCTCGGTACGCAAGAAAAGGTATCATTGCCCCATTAACCCGCCCTCTTATAGGCTCAAGACCTTTCTGATGGTCTGAATAAATCGTTCGTTTTCTTCGGGTAGGCCCACGTTTACCCTGATGTAGTCCTCCAAACCATAGCTGTCCATGGCGCGGATAATGACGCCTTCCTTGAGCATGAGCTCATAGGTTTTCTTGGCCCCCGAGGGCACCTTGATAAGAAAGAAGTTGGTTTGGGTGGGAACGTATTCAAGGCCCAGATCGTCGAGCTGGCTGTAGAGATAGGAAAGGCCATCTCTGACAACTTCCAAGGTGCGAGATACGAATTCCGTATCATCCAGGGCCGCGGTGGCCGCCACCTGCGCTAGGGCATTGGCGTTGAATGGTTGCCTGACACGATTCATGTAGTCAATGATCTGTTCAGAGGCAAAGCCATAGCCAATCCTGAGGCCTGCCAACCCGTAAAGCTTGGAAAAGGTCCTTAATACGACCATCAGGGGGTAGTCCGCCAAGAGGTCAAGACCTTGGGCGACGCTGGAATCTGAAACGAATTCTATATACGCCTCGTCCAGCACCACAACGATATCTTGAGGGATTGATTTCAGAAAGGATGCCATCGGGTCTTTGGATAGAGCAGATCCAGTGGGATTGTTGGGGTTGTTTATGAAAATGACCTTGGTCTTAGGGGTAATAGCCGCTTTCATGGCTTCTAAATCAATTCCAAAGTCTGATAAGGGGATAGAAACCATCTTACCCCCCCCGCCTGTGACTATTTTCCCGTAGACGAGAAAGGTGGGAAAAGGCTGGATAACTTCTTCGTCCGGACTCAGGAAGGTGCGAATAATCAATTCAATCAACTCATTTGAGCCATTGCCAATGATAATTTGAGCCTGGGGCAATCCAAATTTAGAGCTCAGTTTTGATTTGAGGTAGAAACCGCTCCCATCAGGATACCGGTTCAGGGTCTTCATATTTTCCATCATGGCCTGGATGGCCAAGGGGGATGGGCCCAAAGGGTTCTCATTGGAGGCCAGCTTAATTGAGCCCGTGATGCCCATCTCCCTCTCCAGTTCCTCAATCGGCTTTCCAGGGGGGTAGGGCACCAGGGTTTCAATTCCCTGTTTAATTAGCTTTTTCATAGGACAATCTCACCTTTTGGGCGACGAATACACACGATTTGGAAACGGTTTTAATCTTGTTTCCCTTAACCCCATTCCTCCAGATGGGAACCATCTGTTTTCCCCGGCTTTTATATCAGAGAATGAGAAATATCAAGGATTTTGCAATGGGCCCAAAAGTTTCTTGACCCCTTAACTGAGCTATTATAGGTTCAATGGGCTAGACACCACGGGTTAGGAGAACTGCAAGATTCACCACCCGCTGCGCTAGAGACACAGAGGGCACAGAGAGATTATAGCCGCAGATCCACGCAGAAAAGCGGAGACGGGAAAGATCGCTTCAAAATCTATGCGAAGGGTCCTTGGGCAAGGAAAGAAGCGAGCTTATTTCATCCCCTAAGAACCCTTCGCATTGGTCCCGATGCTTCTCCATCGGGCCCCCTCACTCTGTGAGGGCTTTTGAGCGATCTTTTCCCTGAGAGATCGAGGACAGAGATCAGAGGGTATTGAGTTAGAGAAGATGAAGAGCACTTCCTTGAATCTCGATTTGAGGATCGCTTGAGCCCTCGCAGCGCGGGGTTCCCAATGCTTCTACATTGGGAGATATGGAGAACCCAGTGGATAAAAAACAAGCGAGCTTATTTTTTATCATCTTGGTCTCCATATAGCTCAAAGCGATCCTTACCGTCTGTGTCAGTCTGTGTGGGTCTGTGGCTAATAATTTTCAGAGTTTTCTCTGTGCCCTCTGCGTCTCGAGCGAGAGGAGCGAGCGGGTGGTGAACTCTTTGTTTTTTGCTCAGATTAGGGGTTGACTTACCATTTTTGATCAATTATGTATAAGGCCGCTATATTATTGAACGTCTCGGGATTTCCACAACACGGTGAAATCAAATTTTCCGTGCTGGTGTCAAGGTTTTGTCCCGCAAACGGGGGTAATGGAATGATGGAATAATGGAATACTGGGTGTAAGAGAGGAAAAAGATCTATCTTATTTGTCAAAAGCTTCCTCTAAACCCATCATTCCAACACCCCATCATTCCAATATTCCAATTGGGGCTAAGCCCCAAGATTCTATATTGAGTGTCTGTGTCGTTTACTAGGGGAATTCCTGGGTAATCAAGTTACTGTGCGGGGAACCTTCAACGCTAACCTTCATGAGATCGGAGGCATATGAATAAGTCCCAACTCATAGAAGCGCTTGCCAAGGCCGAAAATTTGGCACTGAAGAAGGCAGAAGAGGTTGTTAACACGGTTTTCGGTGATATGGAGAATGCCCTCATTAGAGGAGAGAGAGTTGAGATAAGGGGTTTTGGCAGCTTCAAAATCAAGCACTATGAGGGCTATCAGGGACGGAACCCCAAGACAGGCGAGATCATTAACGTTGCTGAGAAAAAGCTCCCCTTTTTCAAGGTCGGCAAGGAACTCAAGGAAAGAGTCGACTTGGTATAAAGGCCTAAGTTGGCCTTGGTCGTGCTAGACGGGGAGCTAGCGGTGCCCTGTAACCCGAGATCCGCTTATGCGGGGTTGAAAGTCCTTTGAGAGAACCGTGATAAGGGATTGTCCTTTTTTCACTTCAGGGGATGGAGTGGAACTCATGTGACAGACGCTTATGAACCCCGTCAGGTCCGGGAGGAAGCAGCGGTAAGTAATGCAGTCTGTGTCATGAGCAATTCTACTTCTTTTCTCCGAGTGATGAGTACTTTCCCTCCATGATTCGAAAAAGGATGCACGACCAAGGTCTCTTATCAAAATCCTCCAAAACACCTCAAATCCCTAATCATCCCTCGCGTCATACCCATAGAACTCCAACTTTAGGCTGTATGGACATGGGAAGAGTTCTACCTGGTGGAGAGATGGGTCCGCCTTCCAGAGAGGTCGACTCTGGACGAGCCAATGAAGTGACATATCTGCAGTTTCCCAGGCTACTTAGACACGATCAATTGGTTCATGCTGTCTTCACACGTCAGGGGGGTGTGAGCGAGGCTCCCTATGATACTTTGAATGCCAGTTATACAACAGGTGACAAGCCGGAGTGCGTCAGCAGAAACCTGCAAATCATCAGGGGAGCGATAGGTGCAAATCATCTGGTGTTCATGAATCAGATGCATGGAAAGGAA
>JASFIT010000292.1:0-6057 GCA_050122535.1 Desulfobacteraceae bacterium
CTTGCCGAAGTGGATCCCACGGGTAGGATTCTTCTTCAGGGTTCCAAGCAAAGCCCCTATATTACGTGGCGTCATATGTGTCGCGGACTTGGGATCCCCCTGTCCAAGATGAGAATTGTTAATCCCTTTGTTGGTGGCGCTTTCTCGGGAAAACATGATCCCTTTGATGTGGATTTTGCAACGGTAAAGCTTGCTCAGAAAACAGGGCGTCCGGTAAAGACTGTGTTGAATTATGACGAGGTGTTAGCTGCTTACAGACAACGAAATGCCATGAACGCCAGGTTAAGACTCGGGGTTAAAAAGAACGGTGCTATTACAGCCCTTGATGCAGAGTGCGTTCTTGAGGGAGGTCCCATCAGCGGTATCGGGCCTTTCAACATCTACTATTTTGGTGCATTCCTAAACATTCCTTACAAGATTCCTGCCATCAAGTATCACGGAAAACTGGTCTATTCTAATAGAGCGCCGTGCGGCACAGTTAGAGGACAAGAAATCGTACTCGCCCAGTTCGCCTTGGATTCCCTGTTGCATATGATGGGTGAGGACATTGATGTGGATCCTGTAGAGATTAGAATGGTTAATGCCGTCACAGACAACTGGACCACAGCGAATGGGATCGTGGTGGATGTTTCTGGTCTTCCCAGATGTATAGAGAAATCTGCAGAGGCCATCAGATGGAAAGAGAGCCGAAAGAGCAGACCCAAGGGGAGAGGGATTGGTTTTAGTTGTGCCTCGCACCCATCCGGCCCAAGATTGGGAGGCCATTTCGGCTCCACGGTCACGCTTAAACTCGTGGAAGATGGGAAAATCATCGTGACCCACGGCGGGACTGAGATTGGACAGGGCTGTAACACCGTTTTTTGCCAAATGGTTGCTGAGGTATTGGGTCTACCCTTTGAAGATGTGGAGCAAGGGGTGAGCGATTCAGATACGACTATCTTTGATTCGGGGATGTTCGGGGATCGCTGTACCTTCTGGGATGGAAATGCCACCATAATTGCCGCCACAGACCTTAAAAAGCAGCTTGCCGACATTGCTGCAAAGCTTTTGGAGGCTAACCCTGACGATCTTGAATTCAAAGACAAGCGCATTTTTGTCAAAGGGAATCCTGAAAAGGGGATCGATTTTCTTCTGGCCGTACGAAAAGCTTACTACGAGGAGGGAAAGCCCCTTTACGGGAGGGGTTACTGGGCAGCTACAGACATTGATATTGTGGACTGGAAGACAGGTAGGGGCAACTTAGCACATGGGCTGGATTTTATCGCCACGGCCATCGAGTTGAACGTGGATGGGGAGACCGGAAGAGTTACCATGTTGAAATCGGCCCACGGTGACGATGCTGGCCAACCGATCAACCCTCTCATGCTGGATGGGCAGGTGCTGGGAGGAAGCGCCCATATGATGGGCCATGGACTCATGGAAGAATCCCATTACGATGAGAAAGCGAAGGCGCTTAATTACTCTTGGCGAGATTATAAACAGCCAACCAGCATGGACGTCCCGCTTGAGACGATTGTGGAACATATTCATACCCATGACCCATACGGTCCATTTGGCGCGAAAGGAGCGGGTGAAGCGAGTTCCTGTTCAACTCTGGCAGCCATTGCTAACGGGATTTATGATGCCGTAGGGGTTAGGATCAAGGATCTGCCAATTACCCCAGAGAAGATACTCCAGGCCTTAAAGGAAAATAAGGAGGGAAACTAATGTTTATCAGGCGATTGCCTAAATTCGAGTACCATGCACCCATATCACTCGGTGAGGCCCTAGATCATTTGTCCAGGCATGGTGATAAAGCTAAGGTGCTTGCCGGGGGGACTGATCTCTTGGTTTCCATGAAAAAAAGAGAGATTGTCCCTGAACATCTCATTAATCTTAAAGGCATACAAGAGTTGAAGGATATACATTACGATCAGAAACGAGGTCTGGAAATTGGTGGTTTGGTGACGCTGGGTGAACTTGAGCGTTCAACAATCGTCAGAGAAAAATTTAGCGCGCTTTGGGATGCTGCAAATGTGATGGCGGCTCCTCAAATACGAAGTTTGGCAACCATAGGAGGAAATCTCTGTAGTGCTGTCCCCTCTGCAGACACGGCGCCCCCATTGGTTGCATTGGGCACCACAGTAACACTGGCAGGGAAAGATGGGGAAAGGACCCTGTTGGTTGAAGATTTCTTTAAAGGACCTGAAGCGTCTGTCCTTAACCCTGATGAAATTCTGAGTCATGTCTCCATACCCAATCCCCCTGAAAACAGCGCAAGCGCCTACCTTAAGTTGATGCGTAGAAATGCAATGGACCTGGCGCTTGTTGGCGTAGCTGTCAGTTTGATGCTGGATGGGAGAAAGAGGGTTTGTGAGGAAGTAAGAATCGCCCTCGGAGCCGTGGCTCCAACACCCATAAGGGCTTTGAGGGCAGAACAAGTCCTTCTGAACAAAGAGGCTGACGAAGATCTAGCCATGCAGGCGGGCAAGGTTGCAGCCCAGGAGGCGCGTCCCATCAGTGATATCAGGGCGTCCAAAGAGTATCGTAATGGGATGGTGAGTGTTCTAACGAAAAGGGCGGTGATGACGGCTTTAAAGAGGATAAAGAAGAATTCCAGCAACCGTGGGTAAACCTCCCGTTTTTTCGGAGCTGCCTGAGTACGAAATTTGTGTCGAGGGGTGAAAACCATGAAAGAGATTGAATTGGATCTAAAAGTCAACGGGGTAAAATACCAGGTGAGAATTCCGCCTTGGAGAACCTTGGTGGAGGTCTTGAGGGAGACCCTGGGCCTCACAGGAACAAAGAAGTCCTGCAACGAAGGGGAGTGTGGTGCCTGTACGGTGATTCTTGATGGGAGACCTGTGACCTCTTGCCTGGTGCTGGCGATTGACGCGGAGGGTAAAGATATACTGACTATTGAGGGCCTCTCTCAAGATGAAAATTTCCATCCTGTTCAGGATTCTTTTTTAAAACACGGAGCCGTTCAATGTGGATTTTGTACACCAGGTATGGTGATGTCGGCCAAGGCGTTCTTGGATGAAAACCCAAACCCAAATTTAATGGAAGCGAGAAAGGCAATTTCCGGCAACCTCTGCCGCTGCACCGGATATCAGCATATCATAAATTCCATTTTGGCCGTTTCGAGAACCGGAGGCACTGTGGATTGACCTGAAAAGAACGTAAGCCTCGGACCTATCAAATCAGCATGATTTACAGATATCAAAACACACGGAAAATGGATCTAAAATCTCTTTAAAAGCCATGCCTACTGCATAAATATGAAATGGTGCAGGCAATGGATCATGAAGGCCCACTTTTCAGATGCCTATCCAGTTCTGCTTTGGGAATTCCAAGGCAGTAAAGCATGTTCATGATTCGGTCACTGCTGAGGACGCCATCTGTTTTAATGCTGTTTTCGTCAGGCTTAAACGCAATGGACAGGCCCACGTTTTCTATGAAGTGAGAGCCAATGGACCCATCCCCGACGGCAATAACCTGATCAAGACCGATCTTTTCAACATTCATGACGAATTCAAGAATCTCCTGTTTGGAATCGCTGGTGATGATGGGCTCCTCAAGCTCTCCGGTGATGATCCCGCCTTCATCCGCCTTTAGGGTATTGGAAAAGGCGTAGTCCACACCTGCAGCCTCAAAGATCTTCTTTGTGAAAAAATTAAAGCCAGATGTGAGGAGTGCGATCTTGAAACCCATGGATTTCAGAATCCCTATGAGCTCAAGAGCGCCCGGATTGAGCTCCAGGATATCTCCAAATTTATCGAAATCGGATATGGGAATTCCCTTCAAAACCCGCGCATTTTCAATGAGTGTTTCTATCTTATCTTCATGGGCATCCCTAAACTTGGTCTCGGAATCGATGGGGCCCACCTTCCCTTCAATTTTTTCCAAGAAATTCCCCAGGGAATGATCTTGGATCAAGGTGGATTCCACATCAAAGACGATCAGCTTTTTGCCCCTCTGGTAGATGTCTTCACTCTGTATGACCACGCTCTGATTCAATGTCTTACACAATTCCTTGAGCTCGGTGCTCATCTTATCAATCGCCTCTTCACGGGACAGGCGTGTTTGAACGGCCATCTGGCTGATATCGATCGCCATCTCCATGGAAAAAAACTTACCCCGTGCAATCATCCGACAGTTCTCTATGCTGATGTTGTATTGGTGAAAAAAGCTGGAGATCTTCGCAATGATACCCGGTCTGTCTTCCCCCAAAACGGTCACAATGTGGTTTTCTTTTTGCGGCACATAACTGATTTCTTCTTCCTCATATATGTCTAGAAGTATCTTTAATCCGGTCTCATCGCCTATGCTGTTCAGTGCTGCAGATATGGCATCCATAGAATGTTCAGAAGCGGAGAAATCAATGATGAGAAATATATAGAACAAACCCCTTCTACAAGTCTCCTCCACGTCGATGATATTTCCGTTCATCTCAAATATTTTGGTCGTGATTTTGGCGACCAAACCGGGAGAATCAAGACCAGTCGCTGATAGGCTTATGATCTTCCCTTTCTCTTCCATCTCTTCCTCCAATCAATAACGTTTGTATCAATGCCTCTTATCGAAGAAAACGAAGAGCTCTTCTTCATAGAATCGACCGTCAATGACTTGGCCGGGACTGAGTCGCCGCATCCCCTTGGCCTGCAAAAATCGGGTAAATCTCCTGTTTATCTCTTCCAACGTAATTTTTTCTTTAAACCAAGGGGTTGGAATGTTCACATTGAGCGGGCGGGCCGGGATCAAATGCCGCGTGGACTTGGGAGCAAACACCCTTTTTTGTCTTGCCGCTTCAACCACCATCTCCTTCGTGATCTGGGGCGTCCAAATGACGATTTCATGATCCCTCAAGGCCTCACAGAATTCATTGTCGTACACATGTTGGCACGGGATATATTCAAGCACTACGCCCTTTTTCGTGATTCTGTTCTGGATTTTCTCCAGCATATCGTAGGCGCTCACCGCATCGGTGATCACGTCTTCACTAAAAGTAATCGTCGCGAAAAAGCTGGCCTGCTGAACGCCACATCGATAACAGTCCTCTTCCAGCATCCTTTCCATACTCTCCCTGTCCGTCACTTCCTGAAGGCTTCCGCCCAGTTCTTCAACAACCTCCCCTATCAAATCCCTGTCTTTTATGTTGCCTAACAACCTGAACCAATACCGCAGTTGCGTGTCCCCATGAAAGTAGTCAATTCGACAGACCGGAATGTATTTGAAACCCAACTCCTTGAAAACATAGGTGCGGTGGTTGCCGTCCAGAACGATGCCGTTCCTATCGACAATAACGGGGTTCTCCAGATTGGCCAGATTCTTGAACTCCAAAATAAGCTGCTTAGCTATGCCCGGAAGAATCCTCTCATGGATAAACAGGGACTCCACTGGCACGACTTCCAGTTCCAGCCTTAGGTTTTCAGTTTCTATATTGAACATGTGTCGCCGCTGCACCTCCCTGATCCACCATCAAGGCATCATCTGCTGCGTTGCCTTCGATCGCTTCTCCTTGCGGCGTATTGCTCGATACGCCTCAGTCGTCGCTCCTCGGCGCCTTACATCTAATACCTTGCTGGTGATCAGGAATGCTACATAACCTAATACTAATTTGAGTCCTAATACCCTAACTAGACGGTGGGGGTACTTGGAAGCTCTAGCATTCATGTTTGGCTACAGCAGATTTTGAAGCTGCTGAAGAATGTCAGCATATTCATCGCCGCGGAAACAGAACTGAATCTCACTGAAATGCCCTCGAAGCGCTTTGACCTGATCTATCGCATTGGCGTCGTTGACCACGACATCATGTATCAGGGAAGCCAAGCTGCGGAAATCTTCCTCTTCCATGCCAAAGCGGGTCATCTCTGATACGCCCATCCGCAGGGCCCCAGAGGCCGTAAACCCCTCTTCGTCTGTGTTCGCTTGGTAGTTGCAGATGATGTTGTTGGCTTCCAGTCGGCTCGCGATTTCCGACCCGTGGCCATAGCCCACATCTACCACCACTTGGTGGGTTTCGGTAAAGTCAATGGCCGAGTCGCCAGCCACATCCAACCCACACTCCTTTAGCGC
>JASFIT010000293.1:0-6047 GCA_050122535.1 Desulfobacteraceae bacterium
GGTTTTCGCAATCTACTTTCTGCTTGCCACCTGGAATGAAGAAACCGAAAAATTTACTGTGGAGATGTGAAATCGCTAAAGCGATTCTTATATTTAACCCATAGCCAATAAAACTAAATAGGAGGATTTTAGTTATGACAGAAGAAATCAAAGCTGATGAGACTTTGGATTGTCGTGGTCTGAGTTGTCCAATGCCCGTGCTTAAGACAAAAAAGGCGATAGGCAACATGCAATCCGGACAGATCTTGGAAATTTTGAGCACAGATCCTGGTACCAGGAATGATATGCCAGCTTTTACCAAGCGGGGTGGACATGAGTATCTTGGTGAAAAGGAAGACGACGGATTCATAAGGTTTTATGTAAAAGTGAAATAGCTGTCTGTTAAGGAGATTGAAATGGCTAGAAAGCTGGGAGTTTTCGTGAGCTCCGACAAACACCTGGATAAGATCATCAAACTCTGCGAAGCCGCCCAAAACAAGGGCGACGTGGAGGTGACCATTTTTTTCAGCCATCTGGGGACCCTGCTCACCCAGGATCCACGTTTTGGTGAACTTGAGGGAAAGGGGAAACTGGCCCTTTGCAACGTGGGATTTGAAAGCCATGGTCTAAAACCGCCCGTCGTGGGGGTCGGCGAGAAGGATTATGCCACACAGGCGCGAAACGGTGAGATGATAGAAGATTGTGATCGCTACGTGGCGTTCTAGGAGGATGTGCAGAAAATGGAAGATGTGAAACATGTGGCCTTCTTAGTGCGAAGAAAAGAGGACCTCTGGGAAGGCTCGCGTTCCACCCTCGGCCTTGCGGTGGAGAATTTCTATTCCTATATGTTCGTTCTGGATGTGGAAGTGGACATGACGGATGAATACAAGGAAAACCTTGAATGGCTAGAGGATATGGAATGTGAGTATTTTTCCAATAACAAGGTCAACGCGGAAAAGCACGGGTTCAAGTATATGAGCCTAGAAGAGATTGGGCAGAAACTGAAAGAGATGGATCTTGTGGTACCCTTTGGGGGTGCAAAATGAAATTGCTACATATTCTGAAATCAGACCCGGATGAGAATACGAGAACCTTTATAGAGATTCTCTCAGAAGGGGAAGAGGCCACTGAAATCAGCCTCTATGAAGAAGCGGCAGACTACGACAAGCTCATTGATATGATCTTTGAGCATGACAAAGTGATCACCTGGTGGTAGGGGAAACGTGTTCACGCGAAGGGAAGCCCTCTCCAAGTTACTCCGATATCTGGTGACAGGTGGCTTACTGGCCGTTGCCTGGGGCTACCTGAAAGGGCTTGGTCCCGCCTCAGTGAAGGTTTCCTTCTCCAAGAGGCCTCAGGAAAATGAAGTGATTTTTCAGGAAGGGGTCTACCTTGTGGGTCGAGAAGAGGGGCCTTCGGCATTTGCTGCCAGGTGTCCGCACCTGGGTTGCAAATTGGATTACAGGTCTGGCTCAGAACACTTTCGCTGTCCCTGCCATGGATCGGAGTTTGCCATTGATGGCAAATGGATCAAGGGACCTGCCAAAAGGGACATGAGAGCGCTGGACGTGAAATCTGAAGAAGGGTCAGAAGCGTGCTGCGTTACCCTCACCTTAACCTGAAAAGAATCCTCTCCCAGGCGAAAGGGAAAGACGGCGCCTTTTCCTTTGCACTCCTCGCATGGTGGTCTTTCCTCATCGCCCTCATCACTGGTGCGTTTTTGGCCTTCTACTATAGGCCCTGGGGCGATGTGTTCAGGGAAGTATCATACTTGACAGGCGTCCTCCCTTATGGCTCCTTTTTGCGCACCCTTCACTACTTGAGTGGCCAGTGTTTCCTGATTTTTATCCTGGCCCATACCTTGGAGAGCTTCTGGAGGGGAAGATACCGAGGTGCCCCACCCAAGGCATGGGCAAAACTCATCCTTCTCCTTGCAGTGTCGTTTCTTCTTCTATTTACGGGATTTATTCTCAAAGGGGATAAAGAGGGCATACACGCAGCCAGCGTCATGTATTACTTGGCACAAGAAGTGCCATTGATCGGGACCAGTGTGGCTCGCCTGTTTCTCAGGCCCGGAGAAGAGCTTTTCCTCCTGCCCTATCTGTACCATGTCATTATTCTGCCCCTTATCGTCCTCTTCTTTCTGTCACAGCACCGAAAACGCATGCTTCCCAGAGGAGATCTGGGTTGGCCTCTACTGGCCCTCCTTTGTTGCCTTGCACTCGTGTATCGGATCCCCCCTGACATCCCGCCCCACACGGAATTGGTTACACCAACAGGCCCTTGGTTTTTCCAGGGAGTTCAGCTTCTCTTGCGCTACGGTCCGCCTCTCTTGGTGGGCGTTTTGTGGCCCCTGCTTCCATTGGGTCTCATGGCTGCCCTTCCCCTTGTACCCTCACCCCATATACGTTGGGCCAGATTGGCGACCGCCGGATCATGGGGTGTACACGGGATGTTCATCCTTTTGGCTTGGTGGCTGATTCCGAGGCTGGGGTCATGAAGAAGTCCACCCTAGTGGCCCTTCTAGTCGTCGCCGGAGTGCTCATTCTTGTCTTCGCAAAGGAACTCTTTCGAGAGAAAATGGATGGTGGACCGATTGACAACTGCACCCTCTGCCATCAGGCCCAAGAAGATCCTTCTCCTTCCCATCCCGTTACAGTGTTCGGATGTTCCATCTGTCATCTGGGCAATCCGTTTGCCAGAGAAGAAGACCGGGCCCACCTGGGGTTGGTCTTGAATCCTGGAAGCCTCAAGGTTGCCAGGCTGACCTGTGGGAGAAGTGGATGTCATGAGGCCCTTCCGGCCAGGGTAGAGAAGAGCATCATGGCTACCAATCGGGGGATTCTAGCTGCACTTCAGGCCCGCTGGCCCCACGACCCGACCGAGAGTGTTCAGGACGTGAGCCAACTCATCTCCCGTTCAAAGGGAAAGAGTATGGCCCTTGATCACTACCGCAAGATGTGCGGCGGGTGTCATCTCTGGAAAACCCGATCTCGATGGAATGGTGAAATTGGCAAGCGTGGGGGCGGTTGCACCAACTGCCACATTTTAGAACTCACTGTGCCGCGTCAGGATCTCACCAAGAAGCCGTTTCTCCATCCTCAACTGACCACCCGCATTCCCAACGAAAACTGCCTCAAATGCCACAATCGCTCTGCCCGAACGGGGATTTCTTATTTGGGACGCTTCGAGTCTGAAGGTTACGGAACACCATTTGAAAGTGGCGAACCCAACAAGCGCAGGCTATCTGGTGGAAGGTTCTTTCTTGAGCTTCGCCCAGATGTGCACCACCATAAGACGGGTCTAGCCTGCATAGATTGCCATACCGAGCAGGGCGTCATGGGGGATGGGAATTCCTATACCCATATGGAAGAGCAGGTAGATATCACATGCAAGACCTGCCACGAACCTGAAATCAGATCCTTAACAGGAAAAGAGGAACTGGCCCAACGTCTTGGACGGGTAAACAGGAAGCTACCCCCACTGGATTCCAACCAAGGTGTTCTGTCCGCCAAAGGCAGTCCCCTATATCATCTAAAAGTACTTGAACATAATGAGATCAGGCTCTACCGCAAACAGGATGGTAAAGAAATAGCATTCCGCAGACTCGGGAAAGACGAGATTCACCGTGCTCCCTATCATAAACGACTTGCCTGCCAGTCATGTCACAGTGCCTGGATGCCACAGTGCTATGGTTGCCATGTGGCTCTTCTCAAGGGTGAAGAGCAGAAGGATTGGTTGAACGGCCAGGTGTCACCTGGCCGATGGGTGGAGGGTCGGAGCTATTTGCGTTTTGAACGGGCTACCCTTGGCATCTGGCCCAATGGATTGATCGGTCCCTTTGCACCCGGCTGCCAGGTCTTTTTGGATGTGTTTGACGCACAGGGCCGACATGAACCGGAACTCGCCCATCGTTCAATGACCATGGCCAGCTGGGATCCCCATACCACCACGCTTTCTGCGCCCTCTTGCATGGCCTGTCATCTTGATCCTAAAGTCTTGGGTCTGGGCGAGGGGTCTTTGAAGGTCACGAAACATGGATTAGCGTTCAGTCCCCTGTATGACAGCCAGGCTTCTGGTCTGGGTATCGTTTTCCCCTTAGATGCTTTTGTCTCTCCAGAAGGAGAGCCCTTACAGCGCACATCCCGAAAGGGGTCGCGTCCATTCAACTTGGGAGAGTTGAAGCGAATCATCCGAGCGGCCTATTGCCTCAATTGCCATGACACCTACAAGGATCCTATCTATCTTGAATGGGATAAGAGCCTTCAGCGATTCCAGTCGGGAAAGGCATACTGCGAGGGACTGAAAGTGCCTAAAGTGAACTAAAGTGCCTAAAGTGCGTAAAGTGAAAGGAATGAAATCTTTTGTCGCACATTTGATAGGGATTATTCTAGTCATATCCCTTCTTGCCTTTCAGTCACTGGCCCTCAATGAAAATACTACTGACTTTCGCTCCTGTCTGACGTGTCATGAGGGAATAGAACGCATGGATGAAAATCATGAATTTCCCTGCCTGGAGTGTCATCTCCTGCCAGCAGATAGGGGCCAAGTCCTCGGTAAACACGCCAAGGTGCTTCGTCATCCGGCAGCACCAGAACATGTTGTTATCCTTTGTGGGGAGTGCCACCAGAAGGAGATCTCGATCCTGCGCAACTCTCTGCACTATACCCTGGCGGGAATGATCGGACAGACCCGGTATCTTTGGGGGGCCCAGGAGAACCCCATGCCCAGGTATGCGCCATCTGACCATCCTGTTCTAAAACCCTTGCCCCCAATTCCCGTTGAGCCTGAAACCGCCTCAGACTTGGTGGACGACCTCCTGCAAAGACGTTGCTTTAGATGTCACCTTGGACAGCTTCCCCCACAAAAAAAGGGCCTCTACCGGGGTTTGGGATGTAGCGCCTGCCACGTCTTCTATTCAGATGATGGAATTTATAGAGGAGGTGATGCCACCCTAAGGGGAAAGAGGGGCTATCCGGAAAAACATGCCTTTGTCAAGCCCATTCCGGTTGGGCAATGTCTCCACTGCCACAACGGTCCAAGAGTAGGGGCTGACTATGTGGGGCTCTTTGAACATGATTATCACATGAGCTATCGGACCCCTTGGCGGGGAGGTTCTTTGCCTGAACCCATCTATCTCATGGACCACCATCACCTTAGCGTAGATATTCACCAGGAAAAGGGCTTGCTCTGCGTGGACTGCCATGATCAGGGTGATGTGATGGGAAGGGGTAAATTGTCCGTCTCTCAGCAAGAGGCAGTCGAGGTAAGATGTGAGCAATGCCATGGGCCATGGGAGGCCCCTGATAAAAAGGAGGCGTCACCAGATTCAGCAAAGTCAGTCAATGGCTTTTTGGACCGACAGGGTCGCAGGCACCCTTTACCACAATGGGAGAAGTCTGTGCCAGCCCACAGTGTAGAGGAGATGAGACGTCTCCACTGCACCAGCTGCCACGCCGCTTGGGGATTTTACGACTATGGCCCAAGCCTCATAAGGGACGACAGGCCGGATCTTTCCCGTTGGGGAGCATGGCGTCTTCAGGGGGATGCAACGATAGCTAGTCTCTTCGACCCGAGCGGCCGCTTGCTTGAAGCCGTGGACGGTCCTGGGCCTTGGTTTCTAAATTGGCACTTTCGGCGTTGGGAGAATCTCCATTTAGGCGTGGACAGTAAGGACCGAATCGTTCCCTTCAGGCCCCATTATCAGTACATGGTCTCCTTTGTGGATAAAAGCGGAAGTGTGCTCTTGGATAGTGTGATTCCCCAACGGGGAGATAAGAGTGGCAGGGGATGGGCATACATGCCCTTCTACCCCCATACTGTCCGCTCCAGGGGTCGCTCTTGTGAGGACTGTCACGGTGAGAGCCTGGCGGTGGGTAAAGGTTACGGGGAAGAGTGGGGTTCCGATCTCCCTCTTACCCGTGCAGATAAACCCGTCTATCCTGCACTTCGGTTGCTTAATGAGCCAGAAATGAAGAGGCTGATGGAGCAGACGTCACGATTTCGCGAGGTGCGGTCTCGCGTCTTGCGGGAGGAAATGGGACCGAAAAAGGAAGACCCTAAAAAAA
>JASFIT010000294.1:0-6038 GCA_050122535.1 Desulfobacteraceae bacterium
ACTTATCACCTCCTGTGGACCATTTGGATTCCAGCCATATTTTTCAAAATTCCAGCTCTTCCTGTCACCATGTCTATTCCTGTAACCCGGGGCAGATATGAAATCCACCTCATCCACATAGGTCCTGGTATCATGTTTCCGCGTATAGATATAATATCTGTCCATGTATATGGCAAAGGTCTGTAATCCAATGATGCCGGGTCCTCGAAAAGAAGGTTTATCGAGAGAGCCTATTAGGGACATATTCTGATTTGCATATTTGTCCACCTGCATGGCACCAAGGAAGAAGACGTTGCAATGTTGTCTGGGGCCACCGGCCGATAATTGGACTTCATCATGACCTCTTACAATCTTTTCGCATATGCCCATAAATCGATACTCAAAGGGTATGTACATGGGGGTATGCCTTGGAATTTCTGCCTGGGCCAGGCTGGACCAACCTATCCCTGAATTATACAAGGTGTTGGGAGCATGTAGCTTTATAGCCAAGAGTGCCCCATTATAGACGACATCGTTATAGAAACCCGGGCCCACAATGTTGTCTTTTGGCTTAATCTGGCGGGAAATCAAAATGGACTGAAACTCGGAAATGGTGTATTTACCTTCATAGACCTTTGACACGGCACTTAACCTCCTGGACTAACTGGGAATATTCCTTTTTGGTGGCGGGCCAATATAAAGACTCAGGGGTCGAATAATCTTATTATCGGCGTATTGTTCCATGATGTGTGCTGTCCACCCCACCACCCGTGCAATGGCAAAAATGGGCGTAAATAATTCATTATCAAACCCCATTAAATGATATGCAGGACCTGAGGCAAAATCCAAGTTTGGATATATCCCCTGTTCGTCTATCATATGTTTTTCTAAGACATCCGAAATCTCGGTCCATTTATACTCTTTTTTCAGTTCTGCTAAGTGTCGTGCATATTCTTTCATCAGCAGATATCGCGAGTCCCCCTTCTTATACACCCTGTGTCCAAATCCAGGGATTTTCTCTTTTTTTTCTAATTTATCCTGAAGCCAATATTTTACTTTTAATGGATCTTTTATTTCTTGTAGCATACACATCACTTTCTCATTCGCTCCACCATGCAATTTCCCCTTTAGGGCGCAAAGAGCCCCTATCACGCCACTGTAAATGTCTGAAAGGGTGGAAGCAATGACTCGGCCTGCAAATGTGGACGGATTAAATGTATGCTCAGCGTACAAGATTAAAGAAGCATCAAACGCTTTTACGATTTCAGGATGAGGGATTTCCCCAAAGCACATATGAAAGAAATTTTCAGATAATCCTAAGATCTCGTTTGGTGAAATGGGTTCCTTTCCCTTACCTAAACGATAAGCAGCCGCAATGATCGTGGGTATTGCGGCCATCAATTTAATGGATCTCTCCAGGGTCGAAGCCTGTCCGTGATCGTACTTATTCAGGTCTTCCATGCCTAAAATGCTCACCCCTGTTATGAGGCAGTCCATGGGATGTGCGCTTTTTGGAGAATTCTCAGTACATGCAATGATCCTAGGATTTATCTTTCTATAAGATTTTTCTTTCTTTTTGAATGCATCCCGCTCATGTTCATTGGGGAGCTCGCCCTTCCAGATCAGAAAAGCGACCTCTTCAAAACAACACTTTTCTGCCAGATCTTGAACCGAGTAGCCTCGATATGTGAGTGAGAGCATTTCCGGTATCACTTGGGATATGGCGCTTGTCTCCGCTATGACTCCCTCCAGACCTTTCCTTACTTCACTATTTTCAGCCATTGGCTTCTCTCTCCCCAGCCTTTGCCTTTTTCCATTGCCAGAGGGTTAGCAGGGTGAAGAGCGCTGCGCCCAAAATGAGCCCCCCTAGCCTACCTCGGGTTAGGAAATAAGACATAAAGCTTACCAGCGAAACAGCGGCAAGCCCTATCCCTGCCCAGCCAACCTTAGTCAGATAATGTCCAAACAAAATAATGGGAAGAGATACGAAAATCAGCACGGCCACGACTATGGCAAGCAAGTAATCGGTAAGCCCAGAGGCGTGCAGCAATAATGCCGGGTTATAGGAAAACAGAAAAGGCAGTAAAAAGGCTGGAGCGACCAGCCTCAAGCCCTGTATAGCTGTTTGCATAAAACTGGTGTTAGCCACCCCAGCAGCCACGATTGCTGAGGGGGCCGCCGGTGGGGTAAGAAACCCCAGGACGGAGAATACAAGGGCAAAGAAATGGGCCTGCATGACATTCAGCCCCATATCCACTAATAGCGGGGTAACCACGATGGCTACGATGAGGTATGCGCCTGCGACAGGAGCCACGCACCCCAAAAGGAGCGAGGCGACCATGGTCATCATGAGGACGAGAATTAAGTGACCACCAGACAGATTGCCGATTACGCCACAGATTTTGGGCCCCATTCCTGTCAATCCCATGACGCTTATAAAGGCCGCATTTGCCAGCACCATCATGGTGCTAATGGCTGCGGCCGACCTCGCCCCTCTGGTGAGTGCTTCCACCAGCGTGCGCAGGTCAGGTCTGGTCTCCTTACTGATGCAGCCCAGAGCGAGAGCAGATATCATGGCCCACCCCGCAGCATACATGGGGGAAAACTGAAGGGCCAGAAGGGCCACGATAAGGCCAAAAGGAATAATGAACAAAGGGGCTCGGCGCAACAATACCCGCGTATCCACCTTTTCCTCGCTGGGGACAATGTTTTCCTTCCTCGCATAAAGGTATATGGACCAACCTATCCCGAAATAATACAATAGCGCGGGAACGAGCGCTGCCATGCATATGGTGAGATAGGGGAAGCCAGTAAGCCCCATCATCATAAAAACCACTGCTCCCATGACAGGTGGCAGCAATATCCCTCCACTTGAGGCCACGGCCTCTACACCAGCAGCAAAGGCCGGCCTGAAACCCGTCTTCTTCATCAGGGGGATGGTCACTGCCCCGGTAATAATAATGTTGGCCACTGGCGAGCCAGTGATGCTTCCCACGAGAGCGCTGGATGCGACGGATGTCTGGGCGGGTCCACCTCTTATCTTTCGGCCTACCCATATGCCCACCATGGTAAAGAAATCCCTTGCTTTGGTTATTTCTAACACCGTTCCAAACAGAATAAACAGAAAGATGATGTTCGCTGATAGGAAAATCAGCCCACCAAAAATACCCTCGTTCAAGCTGATTCCGAACCAGGATATGAGCCTGCCAAAGGGGACAGGAAGATGATAGAAGGGACGCGGAAGATATTGACCAAAGAGCCCATACGCTATGAAAATACCGGCAAAGAGAGGCAATACGATGCCTTGCGTTCGCCTGCAGGCCTCAATAACCAGAATGACCAAAATACTGCCTATGACCACATCTCTGGGAAGCGGATCCCCGGTGCGCATCACAAGCTCGTCATGGAAGAGGTAGATATAGACCACGCAGAGAACAGACAAGAGAATCAGAACCGCGGCTGCCAATGAGCCAAGCTTTTGGCCCTCCTGAAGTGCGCTTTGAAGTGCAGGAAGAAAAACGATCAAAAGGACAAAGGAAAGGTGCGTGTTGGCGTGAAGGGCGGGCTCAAGGGGGTGTAAGAATACCCCAATAAGATGATAGACCACCATGGCCACAGCGATTGTTGCGATGGCGATATTGAGGCCCTTTACCAACTTGGACAAGTTTAGACCTCCTTACCCGTCATGAAAAGCGAATTTTCCAGCGGGCGCCTTGTTGGCTCTTTCCCATTTCCTCCCGTATAGAGAACAAGTACCTCCCTCTATGACCGTCGCGCACAGAGGGAGGTACACCTACAGTGTCACATTGATAATCATGCCGCTGACCACAGTAGCGCCTACCCTGTGACCACCTATTTTATGTAGCCCTTCTCCTTGTAGTACTTCAAGGCTCCAGGGTGATACACGTCTTCTGCCATAGCAGAACTCTGTTTAACCATAAACGGCCCGCCCATGGGACTCCCCCTGGTCCTTTTGGTCCACTCAACAGCCTTTTCATCCAAAAACTTTACCAAGTCGTAGACGACGTTCGCATCAGCCGTCTCCCAACACCACAGACCCGTTGACATGGTCATAACACCGCTATCCTCCAGGGGATAGCCTCCTGGAAATGATCCTTTCGGATTGATTCGCCACGAACCCTTCCAGGGGTTCTGTTGGTTGAGTGTCTCAACCTCCTCCTTTGTGACGTGGACGTAATAGCTCTTTCTGGCTTGCAGTATTGGGATCATATACCCAGAGACGTTGAGTTTGCCATCCGCGCGTTCAGCGCCAGCGCTCACAAAGATGGCGTCAACGGTCCCCGTCAGGAGGAGATCTTTGAATGCCCGTGGGCCGTGATGAGAAATCTTGACCCTGTCAGAAATCCCCCATACCTTAAAAAGGGCATCGCTATAGGTATTCAATGAACTCCTTTTGGGCCAGATACCTACCCTTTTCCCTGCCAGATCCTTGCCCAATTTGATACCTGCATCATAGCTGAAAAATGTAAAACCGGCCCAATTGGTGGCGGACACAAACTTCAGGTCCTGGAATTTGCGCTTCCATCGACCTAAGCCTAACCTGGCCATAGCGATTTCACTATAGGGGGCACCAATCCCAAACGCGGTTTTTCTCCTTTCGGGGGGTAACCTGTCCATGGTCCTGAGCATATCACCCGTGCCCATGGTCTCCAGACCCGAACCCTTGAGCTGGGGATGGAGGTCATTGAGCATTTGTGCCAGCGTCAAGGTAAACATATGAGGCGCCGTGCGGGCCCGTGCTGCCGAGTATATTTCAAGCTCTGCGGCTGCGGCTGGAAAGGTTAAACCCAAAACTAAAACAACGGCCAAAACAATTTTCTTAACCATAACATTCCCCTCCTCTCATGAATAAAGAAGCCTTTCTTCTCTCCTTAAACCGTCAACCCTTTGCGAACAGGCCAACCAGGTAGAAAATTCCCCATTTTACTCTAGCTTTCCCAGCAAGGACCTGGCAATGGTGTTTTTGTGTATCTCTCTGGTTCCTTCGACAATTTCCATAGCCCGGGCGTCGCGATAAAACCCCTCAACTTCGTTTTCGAACATATATCCGTGCCCCCCCATAATATCAATGGCGTGATCGCATACCTCAACGGCGACGCGAGCCGGATACCACTTTGCCATGGATGAGAGCTTGGCATCGGTCTTATTTTCTTTGTCAAACTGGAACGCCGCTTTGTAGACGAGGAGTCTTGAAGTTTCTATCATGGTCGCCATCTCAGCCAGCTTGTGCGATATGGCTTGAAATGCGCCTATCCTGCGCCCGAAGGCCTCCCGATTCCTGGCATAGTCCAGAGCCCTCTCGAAGGCCCCTTGAGCCATTCCCACGGCAGGAGCCCCCACGCCTCCTATCCTGAATCTGTTGAGGAAGTCGATAGATTGATGAAACCCCTGGCCCTCCACACCAATGAGATTCTCCTGGGGAACCTCTACATCGTTAAAGGCGACTTCAGTGGTTGGGGCTGCGTGCCAACCCATTTTCTCAAACGCTGTGACATCAATCCCTTCTCGGTTCATTTCCACAATGATATTGCTTTGTCCTTCGTAGGGAGGTCGAGCTTCGGGATCTGTCTGGCAGAGCACGATCATGAATTTGGCGATGTTGCCGGCCGTAATGAAGGTTTTGGTCCCGTTAATTATGTACCCGTCGCCATTCTTTACGGCATGTGTGGAAAGTGGGGAGCTGGCTAGGTCGCTTCCCCGGTCCGGTTCGGTAAATGCAGATGCCAAGAAAGTCTCGCCGCTACACAAAGGCGGGAGGTATTTCTTCTTTTGCGCTTCATTACCTGACCAGAGAATGATTTCCACACCGAGGCCAGGCACTGATGAGACCCACCCAACCCCACCGCCACACCGGCAGAACTCTTCAGTTATTAAAACCCTATCTAGAAGGTTAAGCCCTTGCCCTCCATATTGCTCAGGGATATCAATGCCCACGAAACCTAGCTCAGACGCCTTCCTATAGACCTCCCAGGGAAATTGATGACTGCGCTGGATCTCTAATGTATAGTCCTTGTTTAGTTCGGTTTTAGCAAACTCTC
>JASFIT010000295.1:0-6035 GCA_050122535.1 Desulfobacteraceae bacterium
AAGAACATCATGGCCGAAATCGGTGACGATCAGGATATCCAAGCTGGCCTGAGTACTTTCTCAGCCCACATAGGCCATCTAAAACACATGATGGAGCATGCGGATGAGAAGAGTCTCCTCATCATTGACGAACCAGGTATGGGAACTGATCCGGATGAGGGGGCCGCTCTTGCCATGGCCGTGCTGGACGAGCTTTCCCAGAAGGGCGCTTTTGTCGCCGTCTCGACCCATCTAAATCGTCTAAAGACCTATGGGCTATTACATGAGAGGGCAAGCAATGCGCGTATGGAATTCGACACATCCACCAATCGCCCAACCTTCTCCTTACAGTACGGGACGCCAGGGACCAGTTATGCCTTTGAAATTGCCAACGATGCTGGGGTCAGGTCAAAAATCCTTGATCAGGCCAAGGGATACTTGGATCGAGACGAGGTCCGCCTAAATAGGCTTATTGATAAACTCAATCGGCTCAAGCAGGAGACAACGCTGCAAAAGCTTGAGGCGGAACAGGTCAAGGATAAGTACCATGCTGCTAGAGAAAAATTGTTCCAGGCCCTCAAGAAACTGGACTTTGATAGGAAAACGCTACTTGAGGAAAAGAGATCTGAAGCCGATAAGCTCATTAGAGGCGCTAGGGAGGAGTTCAAGCAACTCATAAATACATTTAAAAGGACAGGGGAGTCCTCTCAAGCCCACATAAAACAGCATTTTAACAGCGTCAGTAAAGACCTGGTGAATAGCCTCTCCATTGAAGGAGAACAGGCGGAATCTGTTGCGCTGAGTGGGTATGAAATAGGGCAACGGGTTCGCCATAAGGAATTTGATCAGGTGGGCACGGTCCTTTCCTTTGACATGGCCAACGCCAAGGCCACCATACTGACAGGAAATGTGAGGCTCTCTGCCAGATTACAGGACCTGGAACCGATTTCTGAGCGAGAAGCATCCTTGGAAGAAGATTCCCCCAGGCATATCCCCTATCCTGTATCAGGGGCTCAACCAAGAGAGATCAATTTGATTGGATACAGAGTGGCGGATGCTCTACCTTTAATTGATAAGATGATCGACAGGGCCATGGTTGAGGGCGAGCTCTCATTAAGGATTATTCACGGATATGGCACTGGGAAATTGAAACAAGCCATCCGTGAGCACCTAAAGGGCTTTTCATGTGTAAAGAGAATCTCAGGTGCTGATTCTCAATCCGGAGGCGAGGCCATCACGGTTGTGGACCTCTCCTAGGGCATTGCTGTTGATTTGAAGGCGTGAGGTATTAATTTAGTCTTATGGGAGATTACCAATCTGCCAAGGAAGAGGTTAGAAGAGCGGCGGATATTGTGGAGCTCATCGGCCAGTTCGTCCAGCTTAGGAAGGCTGGACAAAATTACGTGGGCCTTTGCCCCTTTCATTCGGAAAAGGATCCGTCATTTACAGTGAGCCCCTCGAGGCAAATGTTTCATTGCTTTGGATGCAAAAAGGGGGGCGATGTCTTCAGTTTCTGGATGGATTACCATAAGGTGGCTTTCCCTCAGGCCCTGAAAGACTTGGCCGATAGATACCAGGTATCCCTTCCAGAAAAACCGCTGACTCCATTTGAAAGAGAAAAAATGGAGTTGAAGGAATTGCTATTCAAACTAAACGGGATCGCGGCGGAATACTTTCACGGTATCCTGACAAGATCGGAAAAAGGGGGGCCAGGCAGGACATATTTTGATAAGCGATCTATTCCGAAGGAGACTATTCTGGAATTCACTCTGGGTTATGCGCCGGATGAGTGGGATGGTCTGGTTAGGTTTTTTGAGACAAAAAAAATGGATTTGGGACAGGCTGCCCAAGCTGGTCTGCTCATTCCCAGAAAAAATGGCGGGTATTATGATCGCTTTCGTGGTCGGATTATCTTCCCTATCCTCAACTTGAGACATCAGATCGTCGGCTTTGGGGGTCGGGTTTTGGATGATTCATTACCTAAATATGTGAATACGCCCGAGACACCCATTTTTCATAAAGGGGAATCCCTTTACGGTCTACACGTTGCATATAAATCCATTAGAGACAGCGGGCGTGCCGTAGTGGTTGAAGGATATACGGACGTGCTGGCATTGAGTAGGCATGGGTTTGATCAGGCCGTTGCCACACTGGGAACGGCCCTGACCAGGGACCATGTGAGGAGGCTGAAAGGGTATGCGAAGGAAGCGGTGGTTGTGTTTGATGCTGATTCGGCTGGCAAGGCTGCCGCTATTAAAAGTCTCTCCTCTTTTATGAATGAAGGGCTTTCTTCAAGAGTGACGGTCCTCCCGGAAGGGAATGATCCTGACACTTATGTGAACAAGAATGGTCTGGATAGCTTTTTAGCTCTCTTAGATACCTCACTTCCCATGTTTGAGTACTATCTTGATTTGAAATTGTCACAAACAGGGGATGAAGTGGAAGGCCAGGTCAGTGCTCTGAAGGAGATCCTTCCTGTTTTAGGAGAGCTGAACAACGCTTCCCAACAATCTTTGTATGTGCGGCGTCTCTCTGAGAAGCTGGGTGTTTCTGAATCTGCAGTACTCGAAGAACTGGGAAGCTGGCAGAGACATCACGCTTGGAGGGGGGATGAGGGCGACCTCCGAGAGAGATTGTCTGCTTCAAAGGCAAAAAATATAGATGATTTTCATCTTCTCAATCTATTTATTCATTATCCCCACACCATGGAAAGGTTAATGGATCTAGATTGTAAAGTCCTGCTTTCCGATCCCGTGGTCAGAGGAATATTTGATTCACTGCATGAAATCCATGGGAGAGAAGGGAGGATGGCTCCCGCAGATATCCTGGAAAGACTTCCAGGAGACTCTGCCAGGGAAAGATTCAGGGAGGCCATGCTGTCCTCTCCCATCTATCCAAATGACATGGTGGAGCAGGCTTTAGATGAGTTCGAAGCCAAGATCCAAAAAATTAAACTGGCAGAGTCGAATATCAAGGCCATCCAAGAGGGGGACCTTGAACGCTCCAACAGGATTTTGGAATTGAAAAGAAAAAGAGGTAACCCACTCTTGTGATGGGAGACCTTTACAAAATATTCAGTTTTGTCCCAGGTCGGGCTCCCAGCCCCGCTTCTCTCCGAGGCGTAGGCTCTACCCTCCGGCCTGTAAGCCCTACGGGCTGGAAGCGGAGCCGGAGGACAACCCGTAGGGTGGGCATTAGCCTTAGGAGGGTAAGGCGAAAGGGATGATTTTGAGAGGTTTCTTTGAATGCAAACTTTCAGGAGGTAATATATAAATGGCTGACAATTCTGATATGGTCAATTTGAAAAAATTAATAGATACGGGGAAAAATAAGGGCTATATCACGTATGAGGAATTGAATGATGACCTCCCCGAGGACGTGGTCTCTTCTGAGTATATAGATGACCTCATGATGATGTTTGAAGAACTGGACATCATGGTTATTGATGAGGCGTCCAAGGAAGAGATTGAGAAATCCAAAAAGCTCAAGAAAAAGCAGAAAAAGGCCCAGGAAAAAGAAAACTACCGAGCACAAATTTCCGATACCGGCACGAGGGTCTCTGACCCAGTAAAGATGTATTTGAAAGAGATGGGTTGTATCTCTCTGCTTACAAGAGAAGGTGAAGTGGAGATAGCTAAAAGGATTGAGGCAGGAGAAAAGGAGGCATTAGATGCCCTTTTGGAATGTCATGTGGGTATCGAACACATCATTGAATTGGGTAAGAGATTGCAGGCTGGTGAGGTTAAACTAAAGGATGTTATCAATGACTTGGATGATGAAGACACCCACATACAGCTCAGTGAAAAGAAGAAGTCCATCGTGGGTCTCATTGAGGAGATCGAAACGTTATACGAGCAATGCCGTGTCGCACAACGTGAAATCGCAAAGACTCGATGTTCGGCTGCCAAAAAAAAGAAACTGACCACCAAAATAGAGAAGAATCGCGAAAAAATAGTGGGATTGATCGACTCGTTCACCTTTGAGAAGAGACAGCTTGACTATATGGTGGAAAGGCTCCGAGAGGTGGTCTCACAGGTGGAGGACGTGGACCAGGATATGGCCGCCTGTATGTTGAAGGCCGGGGGAAAACCCATCTCCCATCTGAAGAAATGTATCGGCAAAATACCGAAGTCTGCCAAAGATAATCAGGTGGTAACCTCTCTAAAGATGAAAAAATGTGAACTCTTGGCGCTAAAGGCCACAATTGATGGCGCCCAAAAATGCCTCAAAGACATAAAAGAACGCACCAGTATGAGCCAAAGGGAACTGAAGGAAGCTTTAGGCAGCGTTGAAGAGAGTCTGGAAAAATCCAAGCTCGCCAAGAGGGAATTGATAGAGGCCAATTTGAGGTTGGTGGTGAGTATTGCAAAGAAATATACGAACAGGGGTCTGCAGTTTCTGGATCTTATTCAAGAGGGCAATATTGGTCTAATGAAGGCTGTGGACAAATTTGAATATCAGCGCGGGTACAAATTCAGCACCTATGCCACCTGGTGGATAAGACAAGCCATAACCAGGGCCATTGCTGACCAGGCACGAACCATTCGTATTCCTGTCCATATGATTGAAACCATCAATAAACTCATACGAACTTCCAGATACCTGGTCCAGGAGCACGGCCGCGAACCCACGCCAGAGGAAATCGCAGAGAAGATGGAATTCCCACTGGAGAAGGTGAGGAAAGTGCTGAAAATTGCTAAGGAACCCATTTCTTTGGAAACGCCCATTGGAGAAGAAGAAGACAGCCATCTTGGTGACTTCATAGAAGACAAGAAGATCACGGCACCTTCCGAGGCAGTCGTGAATCATAATCTTGGCGAACAGACAAGGAAGGTACTCACCACGCTCACCCCAAGAGAAGAAAAAGTACTTCGGATGCGATTTGGCATTGGGGAGAAATCTGATCATACTTTGGAAGAGGTGGGTCGTGATTTTAATGTGACAAGAGAGAGGATCAGACAGATCGAGGCAAAGGCCCTCAGGAAATTGAGGCACCCAAGTAGAAGCAAGAAGTTGAAAAGTTTTATTGAAACCTAGACGCTCTTTTAGGTAAGGTCTAATTTTCCTTGACAAAACCCCATACTATCTCCAATGTGTAAACACTAAATTAGTGGAATAGTTTTGGGGCCCATAGCTCAGCTGGAAGAGCCACCGGCTCATAACCGGTAGGTCCCTGGTTCGAACCCAGGTGGGCCCACCAGTCCGTATCGTTTGCAATGCGCTTAGGAAATCCTTTGATAAAGCTATATTTTAAACAAGACCCTTAAGGCCACCAAAGGGCGCACTATTAAATAGTGCGCCCTTTCTTTTTTTGAAGCATGGGTTTTTGAAGGCAGCGAACATATGGTGCCCAAGCTAAAAGCCATCCTGGAGATCTTGGAAGAGATAGCCCCATCCCGTGCTGCAGAAGAATGGGATAATCCCGGTCTGCAGGTTGGGCATCTTTCTCAGGAGATTAAGAAGATCTTCATCTCCCTTGACCCCACACTGAAAGCGATTAGAAAGGCCTTTAAAAGGAACGCCCAACTATTACTTACGCATCACAACCTGATCTTCAGACCCCTTTCTAGCCTCGATCAGCAGATCTACCCCGGCAATGTTATCTCAGAGGCACTTGATAAAGGGATTTCCATTTTTTCGGCGCATACCAATCTGGATGTGGTACCGGGCGGTATCAATGATATTTTGGCTGATCTCTTTGGCCTTCAAGATGTGGAAGTGCTTGAAAATAGAAATGGTTTAGGCGTTGATGGTGCAGGTTTAGGAAGAATAGGTAACTTGCGTGGTCCCCTAAAGCTCGCCCAAATGACAAAGAGGGTCAAAGAGGTCCTCGGCACGGAGAGAATAAAGGTGGTTGGCCAAAAAAACAGGAGAATCGGGCGAGTCGCTGTGGTTGGAGGAGCAGGCGGCGCAATGGTCTCTATGGCCTCAAAAAAGGGGGCCGACCTGCTTATCACCGGAGATGTTCGTCACCATGAGGCACTCGAGGCAGAAAGCTTAGGTTTGGCTCTAGTTGATGCAGGACATTTTTACACGGAAAAAGCGGCTCTCGGGCC
>JASFIT010000296.1:0-6020 GCA_050122535.1 Desulfobacteraceae bacterium
CTCCGATGATCACAAAAGTACGTTCTCGCAGTCCTTTCTCCTCCAACAGAGAGATGACCTCCTTCATGGAAACAAAGGCGGGTGTGATGAGTGCTGACATGGCGAGGATGGGAGCATCTGTCCTTTGGATTTCATCAATGAACTTCTGAGGGGGCGCATCAACCCCCAGATCATGGATCGTAAAGCCCTGGGAACGCATGATCGTGATGACCAGGTTCTTTCCTAAATCGTGGATATCCCCCAATGGGGTGCCAAAGACCACCACGCCTTGGGACCCCGCTTCATCCAAGCCGTCCAGGAGTTGTGGCTCAAGGAGAGCACCGACCTGTTTGAACACTTCAGCAGCGTATATGAGTTCACTGAGAAAGAACTCACCCGTCTCGAACCTTTTTCCCACTTCCTCCATACCCTCCCTGCATGCATTCAGGATCGCAAAGGGATCTTGTCCTGAATTGATCGCCTCTTTGACCACTTCGATTGCTTCAAATCTCTTCATACTGAGAAACGCTGCCTTAATCCTCTCCTTCATTACCTAATCACCTTTCTAATATTGGACACTGAATACTTGATGCTGGACAATGGATTCTATCACAGAATCTTTTACTGATATTCAAATGCCTTCTACCCCCACCCTGCCCTCCCCCTTGAAGGGGGAGGGTTTGGGAGAGGGTCTCACGGATCCGGTATCCGGGTTCTGGTATCTGGTATCAAATAATTAATCCGCTCCCCTATATGTCTTAGCAACATCAATCATCATCATCACGTTCTCAAACTTGGCGTCCACAGGGCACTCACAACCCGTAGAGAGAAAGAATCCACCTCCCCTTCCCACCTCATCAATAAGTCTCTGGCAATATTCGCGGACATCTTTAGGGGTTCCTAGACTTAGAAGGGATGCGGGCACGTCGCCGCTGATGCACATATGCCCGCCAAGGATCTCCTTTGCCTTGAAGATGTCGGTCGTACTGTCCAGGTCGGCTACGCATTTGCCTTTAGGCAGTTGTTTCAAGTGAGGAAGATTCAGGCCCCAATCCGTATCAAAATGAAACCACACGGTAAGGCCTTCTGCGATAAACGCATCCACATAGCGCTGAAGATAGGGCCATTCAAATTGCTCGAAGATATCAAGGCGATAATAGAAGCCAGATCCTCGCTCCAGGACGATGAAGACCAGTGGAATCTTGGTCAGGGCGATCACATCCAAGGCGTTTTGAATGAGATCGTCGCATGTGGCATCCATGGCGGCCTTAACTTTATCCGGGACTTCATAAAGGTCCATCGTAAACTGGGTAAGGGTTCGCGCCATGGAGTAGGCCATGATACTCGAATCCACATAAGCGCCGAACAGGGGATAAATGTCCTGGCTCTGGCAAATTTCCACTTCTCTAATATATTCTTCCAGAAGACGGTTCTGGGTGGTTGCGAGTCTCTCTATGGGTCTGCCTCCGCTCATGATCTCATAGTGTTCTTCCCAGAAGGTGTTCCAGCCCACCGCGGCAATCTTGTCATAATCCCCCCGGCTGATGAGTTCCCTCTCGTCGATTTGATTCAACGCATCTTCGGGAAGTTGCCTCCCAGGGATCTTTACCCGGACCGGAGTAGCACAGAATCTTCCCCCAATCATGGGCCAGAAGAGGTTGGGTTTGTAGAGCTTGTCAAATCCACCCAGGTCGCTGAACGTGTCCAACATGGCTTTGAACCCTTTTTCCGGCTCACGCCACCCCTCCCCTTGTGTCAGGCCTTGAGCACGAACAGCGAAGGCGGTCATTAAAGGCATGACGGGGACGCGGTCCGGTTTCTCCAAGGCCACCACAGCCTCAAATCGTTCCTGCCTCGACATGGTCTCCTGAATCATCTTTTTGCTCCTAATATTACTCTTACAGGGCCAAACAGGGAAGGCGTCGCCCCTTCCACCGATTTATACAGCTTTAGGCCCGTCTCTCGTATCAGGGATTCAAAATCGGAAGGCATCGTTGTACTCCGGCATATTGCGGAAATGGGGCTTCAAGATTATGCTAACCTTTAGGGTAAGCAACTAAGAAAGTGCTTGTTAACTATAATTTAATTATTGGATAATGGATAATAAGGCTCGTGTCAATCGATACGACCGTTACACCTAATAGATGGATTCCCCCTCCCCCGACCCCCTCCCACAAGGGGAGGGGAGGTTTTTTAGCACAACGAAGGTAACAGCAAAAAGTAGGCAGGAGCCATACAAAAGGAGTTTTTATGGTTGAAAAGGTTATCATCATGGGCGCTGCGGGTCGTGATTTTCACAATTTCAATGTCTATTTCAGGGACAATTCGCGCTACCAGGTCGTTGCTTTCACTGCTGCACAAATTCCAAGGATAGAAGGACGACTCTATCCGGCAGAGCTTTGCGGCAAGCTTTATCCCCAGGGCATTCCCATCCATCCAGAGGCCAAGCTCGCTGATCTTATACGTGAAAATAAGGTGGATCTGGTAGCTTTCTCCTATAGCGATGTCCCCCATGTGGAAGTCATGCACAAGGCCTCCATTGCCATGGCTGAAGGTGCTGATTTTGTGCTCATTGGAGCCACATACACCATGCTTCGGTCCCAAAAACCGGTCGTGGCCGTCTGTGCCGTGAGAACAGGCTGCGGAAAATCGCAAACCACCCGCAAGGTGTGCAACATCATCCGGAAGCTCCAAAAAAGGGTTGTTGTTGTTCGCCATCCCATGCCTTATGGCAATCTGAGGGCGCAACTGCTTCAACGCTTTTCATCTTATGATGACTTCGAGAGGCACCAGTGTACCATAGAAGAAAGAGAGGAATACGAACCCCTTGTGGATCAGGGAATCGTGGTTTATGCGGGGGTCGACTACGGCCAAATCCTGGAAGCAGCAGAAAAGGAGGCCGACATAATCGTCTGGGACGGTGGAAACAACGATACACCTTTTTACTACCCGGATTTACATATCGTTCTCTTCGACCCGCATCGCGAGGGGCATGAGTCCCTATACTACCCAGGTGAAACGAACATGTTGATGGCAGACATCGCAATCATCAATAAGGTGGACACGGCGCCATCAGCCAATGTGGAACGGGTTCAAAAGAACATTAGACAACATGCGCCCAAGGCAGAAATTGTACTGGCAGAATCGCCCGTACTGGTGAGTTCTCCGGAGCGCGTCAAGGGCAAACGCGTTCTGGTGGTGGAAGATGGCCCTACCCTAACCCACGGAGAGATGTCTTATGGTGCTGGCATTATAGCGGCTCAGGAGTATAAAGCAGCCCAGATCGTTAATCCCCGTCCTTATGCGGTCGGAACCCTTGAAGAAACATATCGTCTTTTTCCCCATATCGGTCCGGTGCTTCCCGCCATGGGCTATAGCGAGGAACAGATTAGTGATCTGGAAAACACCATCAATAATGCAGACTGTGATCTGGTCCTCTTTGCTACCCCCATTCAACTCACGCGCATCCTTTCCATCAACAAGTCAGCCCTTCGTGTGCGCTATGAATACCGAGACCATGGTCACCCCGTTCTGGAAGACATCATCGTAAGCCGTTTGGAAGCCTTGAGACTTTAGGCAGTTCCCATAGTGGATGGAACGATGCTATGAAAAGCGAGGTCAAAAAGGACATTTTACTCGTCGCGCTTGGTGGCAATGCCCTGATCCGCAAAGGTCAAGTGGGCACTGTGGAAGAACAGTTCCAGAATCTCAAAGTTCCAATCCAGCAAATTGCTCGACTCTCCAGGGATTATAGTATCCTTATTACCCATGGCAACGCGCCTCAAGTTGGAAACCTGCTCCTGCAGCAAGAGTGTTCCAATGATGTTCCCCATTTGCCTCTTGAGATCCTTGTGGCTCAAACCCAAGGCCAAATTGGGTACATGATTGAATCCACCCTAGATAGCGCGCTTATGGAACTGGGGATACACACCAAACAGCGATTGATCAGTCTCATCAGTTATGTGGTTGTCGATGAAAATGATCCCGCTTTCCAAGATCCGTCCAAGCCCATCGGCCCCAGTTTTGCTTCGGAAAAAGCCAAAACCTTGCCTTACCCGACCCGAAAGACGGCAAAAGGATACCGCCGGGTGGTGGCTTCTCCCAAACCCCTCACTATCGTGGAGAAACGTGAGATTCAAAAGCTCATCGAGGAGGATTTTATCGTCATTTGTTGTGGCGGGGGAGGTATCCCGGTTATCCGCGAGGGACGTGCGTTTCAGGGAGTGGATGCCGTTATCGATAAAGACCTGGCCAGTGCCAAGCTTGCGGAGGAGGTGGGGGTGGACATCTTTCTCATCGCAACCGATGTGGAAGGCGCCGCCTTGCATTTTGGCGAACCGGACCAGGTGTTCCTTCGCACTTTAACACTAAAACAAGCGAATCGCTATCTGGGACAAGGGCACTTCCCCCCAGGTTCCATGGGACCCAAAGTAGAAGCAGCTGTACAGTTTATAAAGCGTGGTGGGAAAAGGGCGATCATTGGGTCCATTCAAGGCATCGAAGACGCTGTGGCAGGAAAAGCGGGGACCGAAATTGTTAGGGCGTAAGGTACAAGGCGCAAGGTTAAAGGCAGAATGCATCTAAACGTTCCCTCTCCCCTGGCGGGAGAGGGTTAGGGTGAGGGGGGAAGCGGGCAATGGATATCTACCCACCTCTTTTCCGAAGTCCCCGCTCTACAGTGACCACGAAGTCCTGTACATTGGTGAGGATGGAGTGGACAGCCAGTGACCCGCGGTTGGCCAGCTTGCTAATCGCAAATTCTGACATGTCTACCGTGTAAAAGTAAACGGGTCGCACCTGATTCTCCCCTACCACCTGGTAAGAGGGAACCATATTCCCCGTGGCAATGGCATGAAGTTGTGTGGCCAGCGCAATAACTGTAGTCGCACGACGTGCAAGGACTCGCATTCCGTCCTGAGCCTGGTAGGCATCACCGATCACTTCTGGGAGGGGACCATCATCGCGTATGGATCCTGCCAAAACATAGGGAACACCCTTTCGGATTATTGCCCGCATAATGCCATCTTTTACGAGCCCCTTTTGGATGGCTTTCTCCATGTTCCCGTGGTGCCTTATCTTATTGATGGCGTCCAGGTGCCTGTAGTGCCCCAGTGCTACACTCTTTTTTGAATAGATTTCTTGGCCTAAAGCCGTACCAAAGATGGCACCTTCCACATCATGGACGGCCAATGCGTTTCCAGCGAGCAGAGCGTGAACATAACCACTTTCAATGAGCTCCACAAAGGCATTCCGGGCATCTTGATCAAATACCACAGCCGGCCCCAATACCCAGACAATAAAGCCCTTCTCCCTTTCATGTTCCAAGAGTTCATAGAGCTCATCATAGTCGATGGAAAAGGAGGTTTCACGCGTGAGGCGTGTACGAAATGCAAACCTCTCCGTGAGGTACTCTGGAAGTTCGAAGCCATCAGCGTGAACGTAGATGCCTTCTTCACCATTCTCCCCTCTGCCACAGGCTACTCTATCCCCAACTTTCAGATGTCGAAATTCTTTGACTTGGAGGGATCCTTTCTTTTCTAGGACCACAACGCAATCCATTCTTGTTTCCTTCAGGAGAGCCCACTCACCCTGCAGGATGTGGAAGTACTCAGGATAGATGGATGTGGCGTGATAATTCTCCGGGGCCACTCCTTCTTTCTTCACTTTTTCAAAGACCACCACAGAAGCTTGCTTAAAAGGGGGCTTGGTAAAATCCGGAGGATTGTAGCGAGGAAGCACAAAAGCCATTTTTCTTCTCCCATCATGTTAGGGTTGCTCTGATATTGCGCTTGCCATGAGTTTAGTGGGATAATATAGTCTTTGCAAGCCCTAATCCTGCCTTCCCTTACGATCCCTCCCCCTCGACGGGGGAGGGACAGGGTGGGGGTGATCGAACTATCGCGTCGTCGATGATTTATCTACCCCCTCCTCTTTATCCCCTCCCGCGAGGGGAGGGGAGATGAGTTTTCAGGCAGCTTGGAAGGACGGATTTTAAGAGATTGCATCGGCTTCCTTAGTCAGCCTCGCAATGACATCTTAAA
>JASFIT010000297.1:0-6012 GCA_050122535.1 Desulfobacteraceae bacterium
CATCAGGGTGATGTGTACGGGGACCGTATCCCCTCACCATATCTTGAAGGCCTTCCAGAAAGGGGCCGATGGGGTCATTGTTGCCGGCTGCCACATAGGGGATTGCCATTACTTAAAGGGGAATTATGTGACCATCAAGCGGGTGGCCATATTGAAGGAACTCCTGAAATTCACGGGTTTTCAAGCCGAACGGTTATACTTGGATTGGATTTCGGCAGCAGAAGGGGTGAGATTTGCAGAACTTGTCCGCGCCTTTACACAAAAAATAAAGGCATTGGGCCCGTCACACCTGAAGACATCATATTAATAGTCAGCCCTGGGAAAAGAGAACTATGAAGGAGATGTTGGAAAAGGTCAAACAGTTACTCGATGAAGGTGAGATTACAGGGTTCATTGGGCTCAAGCAACAACATGGTCAACCCGGGCCCTATCTGTTCACCAAAGAGAAGATAGAGGACTTAGAATCCCTCGTGGTAGGGGACATACGGTATCCATTGAATAAAATACTCCTTAGGGTGGTCAATCGATACACCGAGGATCACCTGGGGGTAATGGTGAGGGGATGTGATGAGAGAGGATTGAACGAGCTCTTCAAGTGGAATCAACTCCGTCGGGATCGAGTCATCCCCGTCGGCATTGCCTGCCCGCCTGAATTGGCTGAAGCTTGTGAGTGCTGTAAGCCTTATCCATCGGAATGGGTCGTGGGAGAGAAGACCGAGGGAATTCCCCAGAGCCGGCGATTGGAAGAGAACGAACGGTTGAGCCAGGATGAACGGTTGCATTACTGGATGGACCAGCTCAACAAGTGCATCAAATGTTATGGGTGCAGGGATGTATGTCCCATGTGTTTTTGTAAGGTCTGCAGTCTCGAAGACCGAAATTTCATCCTCACTGGCAAACTCCCTCCGGAAAACCCGACGTTTCACCTGAGTCGGGCCGTCCATATGGTGGGTCGGTGCATTGACTGTGGTCTTTGTGAAGAGGCTTGCCCCTCGGACATACCCATTCGGACCCTTTACAAAAAGGTTGGGGAGATCGTCTCGGATGTATTTGATTACAGGACTGGAGAAGATCCGGAGGAAAAATCCCCCTTAAACATGTTAGGGCAGGTCACCTTGGACTTATCGGATGTTAACAAATAGAAGGGAAGCGAGATGGACTACAAATCGGTTCTGACGACCTGTGGCTATTGTGGCTGTGGCTGTGGCATGTACCTGGAGGTCTTAGATGGAGAGCTGGTTGGAACCATGCCCTGTAAAACGGACCCCGTCAGCCAGGGCGGGCTCTGTATCAAGGGGTGGAATGTCCACGAATTCGTCAACAGCGGCGAACGGCTTTCCAAACCCCTTATGAAAACAGAAGATCAATTCAGCGAGGTGACGTGGGATAAGGCCTTGCAGGTTACCGCGGATACCTTCAAGAAGATAAGGGATGCGTCGGGGCCGGACAGCATCGCCTTTCTGAGTTCGGCCAAGTGTACCAATGAGGAGAACTACCTCCTTCAGAAACTGGCACGGGCAGTGATCGGCACCAATAACGTGGACCACTGTGCCCGTCTCTGACATTCCTCAACGGTGGCTGGTCTGGCCGCCGCATTCGGAAGTGGGGCTATGACAAACTCCATTGACGAAATTGAGGGAGCCCAGTGTATTTTCGTCATCGGATCCAACACGACAGAAGCCCACCCTCTCATAGGCTCACGGATTATAAAGGCCAAAGAGAAGGGCGCTCAGTTGGTTGTTGCGGATCCGAGGAAAATTCACCTGGCCGCGTATGCCGATATCTTCGTTCGTCAGAACCTGGGAACGGATGTTGCTCTCATCAATGGCATTATGAACGTCATTCTCAAAGAGGGATGGCACAATGACACATTCATCGAGGAACGGACAGAGGGCTTCGAAGAATTTCAGAAGGCAGTGCAGGGGTACACCCCGGAAAGGGTTGAAGAGATTACCGGGGTTCATGTGGAGGATATTAGGCGTATCGCGGAAGCGTATGCGCGCTCCGAGTCCTCGGCCATCGTTTATGCCATGGGGATTACCCAGCATGTAACCGGCGTGGACAATGTTAAATCCCTGGCCAATCTGGCCATGCTCTGTGGGCACATCGGGCGTGAGAGCACGGGTGTGAACCCACTTCGGGGCCAGAACAACGTTCAGGGGGCTTGTGATATGGGTGGTCTCCCTAACGTCTATCCGGGCTATCAGGTCGTTACTGATGAGCAGAACGCCGAGAAGTTCGCGAAGGCCTGGGATACCAAGCTCCCGACCCAAATTGGGTTGACGTTAACGGAGATGTTGAAGGCGGCTGTGGCGGGAAAGGTTAAGGCCATGTTTATCCTCGGGGAAAACCCCATGTTAAGTGATGCCGATATTCAGCATGTGGAGGAAGCCCTTAAGTCTTTGGACTTTTTGGTCGTTCAAGATATCTTTGTGACGGAGAGCTCTCAGTTGGCGAATGTAGTGCTTCCGGGGGTGAGCTTTGCGGAAAAAGATGGCACATTTACCAATACGGAAAGAAAGGTAAAGCGGGTTAGAAAGGCCATGGAGCCCATAGGGGATTCCCGACAGGATTGGGAGATTATCTGTGACCTATCGACCCGGATGGGCTACGAAATGAGCTACGCGGATCCCTCTCAGATCATGGAGGAGATCGCGCAAGTCACTCCGAGCTACGGCGGCATACACTATGATCGGATTGAACAAGATGGTCTGCACTGGCCGTGCCCAAATCGGGAACACCCGGGAACACCCTATTTACACAAGGATCGTTTCAGCCGAGGCCGGGGGTTATTTCATGCCGTCGAGTACTTACCCCCTGCGGAGCTGCCGGATGAAGAATACCCTTATGTGCTGACGACCGGGAGGATGTATGTCCATTATCATACAGGGTCCATGAGCCGCCGGTCTCCTTCGCTCAACAAAGAGGTGGAGGAGGGATACGTGGAGATCAATCCCCTAGAGGCCAAGGCGTTAAAGATTTCTCAGGGTGAACGCATTAAGATTCGCTCCAGAAGGGGGGAGATTGAGATTAAGGCCGACCTCAGCGAACGCGTGAAGAGAGACACCATTTTTATTCCCTTCCATTTTGCTGAGAGCGCTGCCAATGTGCTGACCAATCCGGCCCTGGACCCCATCGCTAAGATCCCTGAATATAAAGTATGTGCGGTGAGAATCGAGAAGTGAGCCTATCTAAGGGCAGAATAACACTTAGCCGAAGCGCTCGCGTTTCCCTCAGTTTCTTTCGAACTCGCGTCAGAGGGATAGGCAACAATTAATACGCTGCTTGGAGATCGACAATGAATACTTCAGATATATTCAGGCTGGATGGGAAGATCGCTCTGGTTACAGGTTCGGCAAGGGGTCTTGGAAAAGAGATCGCGTTAGGGCTTAGTCAGTATGGTGCTTCTCTCGTTCTGGTTGACATTGCGTATCCGGAGAAAACCGCAGAACAGGTTGCAGCTACGGGGGCGCGGTGTATCGCTTTAAAGACGGATATATCCAATGAAGCAGAGGTGAAGAATCTGGGGAAAGAGGCCACCTCAAAATTTGGAAAGTTAGATATACTGATTAATAACGCCGGTGTTACGCAGTTGACCTATACACCCACAGAAGAGCTTCCTGTAGAAGAGTGGGATCAGGTTATGGGGATAAATCTGAGAGGGACCTTTCTCTGCTGCAAATACCTCGGTGGATCGATGATCCGGACGGGCGGTGGGAACATTGTGAACATTGCATCCACTGCGGGTTTTGTGGGGGTTCAGCGGGCGCCTGCCTATTGCGCCTCAAAAGCGGGAGTCATTCTCCTCACCAAAAGCCTGGCCCTGGAATGGGCCCAGCATAACATCCGTGTCAATGCGATCGCCCCGCACTATCTGGAAACAGAACTCACCAAAGGGCTCAGAGATTCCCACAAGGTTCATGAGGCTTTGCTCAGACAGATTCCGTTGAAGCGGTTTGGAAAGACGCGGGAACTCATAGGCGCCGTCCTATTTTTGTCGTCCGATACATCAAGCTATGTGACCGGAGCCGTCATACCTGTAGACGGTGGCTATCTCGCCCAGTAAAAACCATTCTCACCGCAGAGGCGCAAAGGACGCAAAGGATGAATTTTTCATTTCTGCTGAGAGGGCAGAAATGAAAATGTTTGCCTCTTTAATAAGGAACTACACTGCAGGAACTAAGAGCTATTGGTACATTGGGCAGCATGATTGAAGCTGGGCAGAGTGTCACATTAAGAATCGTGAAGGAAATAGCTAAACAAAGCTAGAAAGAGCAGTTTGTTTTTGCTTTCCACCCTCTCAGCGGAAAGCAAAAAATCAAAATGAAACTCTGCGCTCTTTGCGTCTCGGCGGTGAAAAATTAGGAATATTTAGAGGGCGCGCATCCACTCCGGCCTAAGACCCACGTCACCGCGTAATGCGGCATCTATGAGGTCCAAGGCCTCCGGCTTGCCCTTTGGCAGTTTTGCCTTCACCGGCAGGTAGTTGGAGGCATGATTAGAGAAGAACAGGCCTCTACTCAGGTTGGTATGAGCGAGCATCTCCCTCAATTCAACCAGCAGTTCTTTCTCGTTGGGCAGTTGGAATTCGCCTCTACGATATTCCTCATAAAGGGGCGTGCCGGGAATCAGCATGACGGTTAGGGCACCCACGTAATTGGGGTCCATGGCACTGAGGAGTTCCCCGGTCGCTCTGGCATGCTCCAGCGCTCCCTCACGGCCAGCAATGCCAAGAAGCACGGTTACGGAGAGTTTCATGCCCGCCTCCCTAACCTTCCTTCCCATCTCTATGCAGGTCTGGGCTGTGGACCCTTTATTAATCTTTTTTCGGAGTTCCGCATCCCCTGTTTCCACACCCAGGTAGAGGATTCCCAGACCATTTTCCCTCAGCTCGATGAGTTGTTCGAGGGATTTCATTCTGATACTTTTCGTGTTGGCGTAAGCCCCAACCCTTCTGACCCAGGGGAGGTGCTCCCTGATCCGGTCGAGGATCCACATCAGTCTCTTTTGAGGAATAATGAGGGCATCCCCATCCATGAGAAAGACCCTGTTCTGCCTCTTCATGTACTTGGAGGCAAACAAGATGTCGCTCAAAATTATGTCATCATCCTTTATTGTGAATTTTTTCTCCTTATAAGAACCGCAAAAGGCGCACTTGTTGTGGGAACAACCCAGGGTGACCTGAAGCAAGATGCTATATGCTTCGCTGGGTGGTCTGATACAATGCCCCTCGTAGTGCATCCCATCGCTTTCATTAACAGAACCCATTTTACGATATTCCTCTATATGTCCAAAAGGTTATGATCCTAAGTACTTAGATTATAATGATGGAAAATGAAATGTCAAATTACCCCGCCGGGATAAGAGTGGGGTCAATTTGCATTTGATTAATATGCTTGATTCCTGTTTTTTCTACACGTAACATCCATGAAAAGTGAAACAACGTTGTTGTTCTGGAGGAATTAAAGGGTAAGCGTTGGATATCGAATTGATCAGTCGGCTCAATGAATTGTGGAAGCCCATTTATCCCCATCTGGCTCAATGGATAGGTCAACGGTGCCCATCAAAGCCACAGTGGGTTCTGGAACTGGGCCCATTTTCTGGTGGGATCAGCAGGAGTTTTATGATTCAGGTGGAAAATGTAAGTGCCATGTGTTTGATGCCTCAGCAAAGCGTAGCTGCCTCCATAAAAGAGGAATCCACGTGGGGTATTCAGATTCTCGTCGGCTCCCTGGAACAGCTCCCCTTTGCCGCTTCCTTCGACCTTGTCGTCTTCCGCGGCGCCTTCTTTTTTCTGACACCGCAGATGATCAGGGAGGCATATAGGATTCTCAAACCAGGTGGCCGATGTCTTCTGGGTGGTGGCTATGGGCCGCTAACGCCGCCTGAGGAGATCTCAAGAATCGCTGAAGAGTCAAAGCGGCTGAATTACCGCCTGGGTAAAAGATGGAAATCAAGGACAGAATTGGAGGAGATGATCAGTGACGCCCAGATGGTGGAACAGAGCGAGAT
>JASFIT010000298.1:0-5992 GCA_050122535.1 Desulfobacteraceae bacterium
GAATCTGATAATTTAGGCATTATGACAAACCATCTGACACAACTATTGGTGGGCGCCCTGGGAATTAAGGCGTGTACCATATTTGCGCTGAACCCTGACACGACCGAGCTTGAGGTCTTGGCCAGTTTTGGATTGAGCATCAACTACATTAACAAGGGCCCTGTTTTGGCAGACAAAAGTATTGGCGATACTCTAAAGGGGGAGTCCATCGTCATCGAGGATGTCACGAAAACCGACAAACTTCAGTATCCCAAAGAGGCCTCCGAGGAGGGCATAGGCAGCATGGTTTCTCTTCCCATAAGATTTTATGGAGATCCCATAGGGGCATTGCGGCTCTACCATTCTGAGCCGTGGGATATTTCAAAGCGAGATCTCGAGTCTCTCCAACTGCTTGCTGACAATGTTGCCCTTGCCATGATGTACACCCGCCTCCTAAATGCCCTTCAATCCATTAAAGATACGATTAAAGAGTTGCCCATGGACGTGCCCTTTATTGAGAGATGAGCGCGAGTGGCTCGGGACCACTAGCTCAACCAAATTTCTTCCATTTCTCACCCATATTCTATCCATTTGTACCATCTATTTGGATCAAGACGCGGCGCCCCGGGTACTTTATCGCGTTCTGGCCTAAACCCCGGAATTCTGATAGGATTACTTGACAAAGAAAGCCGTGTGGATTAGTTTGTCGCGCAATTTAGTCTGACATAAAAACCCTTGCCCTTTGGGCAAGATCAGAGTTCACTGGCTTTGCCATCTGAAGGATTGAAGGTTTTTCAAGTACAACCTGGATGCCCGCCGGAGTTTATCCCGCACTTGATGCGGGGCGGGCATGACGAAGTTGAGAGCTGTCATTCCCGCGGAAGCGGGAATCCAGTTGTGCTTTGCACCAGGGATAATTCAGTTATCTTCCAAAGCAAAGTGTGACAGTCAAGCGAATACGTGATCTACGGGGAGCTTCACCTATAAGGCATCGTATGAAAATCCTGCTTATTAATCCACCATACCTGACACTGACATCTCGCGTAGGAGTCGGTCATCAAATTCCCCTTGGCCTTTTAATGGTCGGCGGGCCACTCTTGGATGCGGGGCATGAGATCAAGCTCCTGGATGCTGAACGCCGACATCTCCCGATTAAAGCCATACTGGAAGAAGTAGACCGCTTTTCGCCAGACATGGTGATGACAGGGCATGCCGGCTCAACCCCTGCGCACCCCACCTGCGTGATGATGCTAAAAGCCATTAAGCAGACATTTCCTGAGGTGATCACAGTCTACGGCGGTGTCTACCCCACCTTCCATGCCCAAGAGATTCTTCAACAGGAGGAGGGGGTGGATGTGATCGTACGGGGTGAGGGCGAGGCGGTTAGTTTGGCGTTGGTAAAGGCCATCGAATCGGGAAGACCTCTCCGCACGGTAGAAGGGATCGCCTACCGCGTGGAAGGGCAACCAGATTTTACTTCAACCCCTGCACCAATCCAGAATCTGGATGCCTTTCGTATCGGCTGGGAATTGATCCAGAACTGGGATGACTACCAGTGCTTCGGCATGGGGCGGGCAGCTGTCTCCCAGTTTTCTCGTGGATGCCCACACGCCTGCACCTTTTGCGGGCAACAAGCGTTTTGGCAAGAGTGGCGACATCGTAATCCGGTGAAGGTGGCAGATGAGATCGAGTGGCTTCATCGTACCCACGGTGTACGTTTTATCAGTCTGGCAGACGAAAACCCGACGACAGACAAAGCTGTTTGGCGGCATTTCTTGGAAGAGCTGGCAGCGCGAGACATTTCTGTCCATTTCTTTATTTCTATACGTACCCCCGATATCGTGCGGGATGCAGACATCTTACACCTTTATAAGAAGGCAGGTATCCAGTACATCCTTTTGGGCGTCGAGTCTGTGGATTCCGAAGTGCTAAAGGATATTAAGAAGGGGTCGACCACGCGGCAGGATTTGGAGGCCTGTCGTTTACTCAAGCAGCATGGGATTTTTTCAATCGTTGCGCATGTTGTAGGTTTGCAAGAAGAGTCTTGGAAGACGTTTCGCATGGCCATGAAACAGTTGGCCTATTACAACGGCGACTTTGTGAACGTTACACACGTGACCCCCCACCGCTGGACTGAGTTCGCAAGGCAGGCCAAAGATCGTGCTATCATTCAGCCTGATGTGGGCAAATGGGACTACCGTCACCAGATTCTCTCGCAGCAAAAGCTTAGCCCCTGGAAAGTCTTTTTGGGTGCCAAATTGATTGAGGCCTTTGTCCATGCCCGTCCGGGCAAGCTCTGGTCTATTTTAGGGACACAAGACCGGTTCCTTCGAAAGCAGCTCATCTGGTGCTTTATTCACACCACGGCGGTGTATTGGGCAGAAGTCATTTTGTGGAAGGCGACCCGATCGCCCAAAAAAGCCTCCTCCCATGCTCTTCCTAACCCCTTAGACCAGAGTTCCCACAGGGGACTCGGCTCCAGACTGAAAAAGCTGGCATCCAATGCGCCCATGCTCAGATCTCTTTTTTAAACCCTCTCCGGTTGATCAACCATTCATCCGAAAGATGTTACAGGAGGGCTTTTCGGCAGATAGGGTTATCCAGTTGGTGGATGGGAAATATGGGCATAAGAATACGTAGTCAGATGGAATGTTCGATAATCCCGCCACCAAGCACCACGTCATCAGCGTAAAAAACCGCGGACTGGCCCGGGGTGACAGACATCTGTGGTTCATCAAACACTATTTTTGCCCGGTTATGTTCATGGGGGTAGAGGGTTGAATCCGCCTCTTTGTGCTGGAGGCGGATTTTTGCTTTTACTTTATGCGGCTTGTCAAGCTGGTCAATGGCAATGAGGTTGAGGTTGGCCGCGATAAGGCCTTGTGCAAGAAGGTTTTCCCTGTCACTGACTACGATCCTGTTTCTCTGCGCATCAATCCTTAACACATAAAGCGGACGGCCTGATGCAATGCCCAGACCTTTGCGCTGTCCCACGGTGTAGTGAATGATGCCCCTGTGTTTTCCGAGGAGATTGCCGTTTTCATCCACGATTTCGCCTTCCTTTATCTCTTCTTCATGAAAAAGAGAGGCGTAATCCGTACCCGATATGAAATCCTGGCTTTCAGGGCGGTCAGCAGTCTGTAACCCGAGGGCGTGGGCCATCTCTCTCACCTGGGGTTTTGCATATCCACCAACGGGAAAGAGCGTGCAGGAAAGTTGCTCAGGCGTTAGCGCATAAAGGAAATAGGTTTGGTCCTTGGATAGATCTACAGCCCTTTTCAGCAGAAAGCGTCCCTCAGATTCCGCAATTTGCGCATAATGGCCTGTAGCAAAGAAGTCAAAATCTGCACCCAGCTCTTTTGTCTTTTCCAAAAGAAATCCAAACTTGAGTTTGTGGTTACAGACGATGCACGGGTTTGGCGTCCTGCCTTCGAGATACTCACTCCTGAAGTACTCAATGACATGGTTTCTGAACTCTTCTCTCAGGTCGATGGCGTGAAACGGGATCCCAAGTTTGTGGCAGACATGGGCTGCAGACTTCAGGTCCTCCTCTTCCCCGGGACCATAACAGGCGTGTCTCTCAGATTCCGTTATTATTGGCATAGAGGCGTCAAAAATCATCATGCTGACACCGATCACCTCATATCCTTTTTCTTTGAGCAGGGCTGCGGCGATGGAGGAGTCAACCCCTCCGCTCAGCCCCACGACAACTTTTTTGCCTTTAGGACGCATCGTCATTGTTTTGTGTCTTTATTGATACTCGGTTCTGGCCAAATTCAATCGTGTAGATTCGCCTTACCTGTCCCGAGCCGGAATGGGGTAGGGGAGCCTAAAGGCTACCCTACCCGGTCGTGGGAAGTCAAATGCACAGCTTATTCATCTGGGCTGGGCCTATTCCACCGGAAAGGGAGCCGGGAAGAGGGAAGAAAGGATTTAGAATCTCCTACGATTAAAGGGAATTCTCCCGTTGACAATAGTACCACCAAGTAGTATACATGATCAAAGAAAAACGAGGCTTTTTTGCGGTCCATACGACCTGTTGTTGCCAGTATGCGAGGAGCGAGAAGGAGAAAAGTGATGGAATCTGTGAAAACCCTGGATTTGAACAAGGATAGAAACAAGGCGTTTGTGAACGATATGTTCTCATCTATCCAGGCAAAGACCTCTGCCTATTGCTTCCAGTGTATGACCTGTACAAACGGCTGTCCAGTGGTGCTCAACTACCAGCCAAATCCCAAGGAAGAGCTGGATCTGCTGCCACACCAGATCATGTATTCAGTTCGCCTAGGGCTCAAAGACCTGGTCTTGGAGTCAAGGATGCTGTGGGCATGCACGGAATGCTATATGTGCACCGAATACTGTCCTCAGGGCATACAGGTCTGCGATGTGATATATGAACTCAAGAACTTGGCTGTAAAGGAACGCAAGAATCTCATCCCAAGGGGTCTCCGAATCTTTGCCAATACCCTTTTGGACCAGGGCCGCACGGCCGAGATCATGGATTGGGAGCGAGAAGACCTGGAACTCCCGGATCTGAGTGGCGCGGGTGATGAGGTTCTTCAGGAATTGTTAAGAAAGCTGGGCTTGCCCGAACTTATTGAACCCTAACGTTGCATAAACAATCCGGTGAGAATGAGCAAAAGTAAGAACCCGAAAGGAATTCCATGCGTTGAGGATGCTCTTAGAAAACATGACCAACCGTGGTGTCTATAAAAAGAGAGAAATCACTGGTTTGTTTATGCAACGTCAGGGTGAAGCCAAATCATAGAGAGGGAAAAAATGAAAAAATACGCTTTGTTTCTGGGGTGTAACATACCAGCCCGTGTGTTCCAGTATGAGGCCTCAGCTCGCCTCGTTCTCAAGGAGTTGGGCATAGAACTGGTGGACATAGAAGAATTTAGTTGCTGCGGGCCGGTGCCCCTCCGTTCCCTCTCCTTTGAGCTGTTTCTTGCGGCAGGTGCCCGTAACCTCGGCCTGGCCGAAGCACAAGGCTTGGACGTCATGTGCCTCTGCAGTGGCTGTTTCAGCACCCTCAGTGACGTAAACCACCATCTGAAAGAAGACTCCGAGCTGCGGGCCGCCGTGAATAAAAATTTGGCGTCCTTCAACGTGGCTTACAATGCTGGCATTGAGGTGAAGCACTTCCTCAAGGTGCTCTATCAGGATGTTGGGCTAGAAAACATAGAGAAACGAATTGTCCGCCGTTTCAATGACCTGAAGATCGCCACGCATTATGGGTGCCATACCATCAGACCCAGTAAGGTGGTTCAGTTCGACGAAAGCTTTCCGCCAATCCTCTTTGATAAGTTGGTGGATGTTACCGGTGTAGAGAGTGTCCCATGGGCCGCCAAATCTGCCTGTTGCGGAGGACCAGCCATTGCGGTGAACGAGAGTCTTGCCCTGGATCTTTGCCAAAAGAAGCTGGCCGACGCCAAAGAGTGGAATGCCGATTTTCTCTGCACGTCTTGTCCATTCTGTCACGTGCAGTTCGATACCATGCAGGCTAAGATTGCCTCGGAACGAGATCAAAAATACGATATCCCCTGCATCCTTTATTCTCAACTTCTCGGCCTGGCCATGGACCTTGACCGGGAGCTGCTCGGTATAGACCAAAATCGACTCTCTCTGGAGAAGCTGGAATCCGCCCTGGGTCCAGCCCAGCCAAAAGCGGCCGCTTAAACCACCAAGACAACCTGATCAGGGCTGCCCCGGGTAATCTGCAGAGTGCAGTCCTTTTTCAACCACCTCTTAATCCCATCCCGCCAGAGGCTGTGTCGCATTTCGTCATCCCCCGCCGAGTTCGGCGGGAGATCCAGAGTGATTTGATTTGCCGTGGTCTTCCTGGATTCCGGGTCTCGCCCACCCCCGTATCGAGTACGGGGCAGGCCCCGTATCAAGTACGGGGCAGGCTTGTGGGCTCGCCCGGAATGACAGTGGGGCGGTAGGATTTCAAGAGATTGCTTCCCCCCGACTGGATCGGGGGTCGCAATAACGGGACTTTGTAAGTTTCCAC
>JASFIT010000299.1:0-5980 GCA_050122535.1 Desulfobacteraceae bacterium
TTTGAAAATGAGTTTCTGGTATTGCTGACTCTTGGGAAGGGATACCTGTTCCACTTCATATCCCTCATCCCCTTCAGGGATTTGGCTCATCCCCACGGAAAAGGCATTATGCCCCATGAAGCGGTAGGTATTCATGGGCAATCCCCCTTGGAAAGGCTTAACGGCGGGATCCCCCACCATATCCATACCCGCAATGCGCCCCTGCTCTACCGCATTGGGAAGAATGGCATTGATACGTTTCCCCTCGCCAAAGAAACTCTGCGCCTGAGCCACATCCCCTGCCGCCCAAATGCCCTCTGCATTCGTCCGCATCATTTCGTCCACCAGGATCCCCTCATCTACCTCTATTCCTGATTCGGCAAGATAGTCTATATTGGACTTCACCCCCGTCGCCACCATAAGAAGATCTGCGGAAAGGTCTTCACCCGATTCAAGGGAGATGAGGCAGCCACCATTCGATCCACTCACATGGGTCACTGCGCTTCCTGTGAGTATCTTAATACCATTCTCCGAAAATACGCGTTGCACCAGGCCGGCAGCCTGGTCATCGAAGTAGCCAGGGAGTACGTGAGGCATGGCCTCCACCACCGTCACCTTCCTGCCTCGCTTAGCAAGGTTTTCTGCAGCGTGCATACCAATAAGGCCTGCTCCCAGCACGACGGCCGACTTGGCCTTTTGAGCGGCACGGTGTAACCCAACGGCGTCATCCAAGGTCCTAAGCACATGGTATGTTGCATCTTTTAGCCCTGAGATGGGAGGAAGCATTGGTCTCGCCCCGGTGGCAAGAAGCAGTTTCTCATACTGGATCTTCTCTCCTGTCTGGAGTTTCAGGGTCCTCGTCTGAGGCTCGACACGAACCACCTTCGCATCCCGCTTGAACTCAACCCCATAATGGCTCACCGCCTCTTCATCTCGGAGAAACGCCTCCTTGGCATCCACCAAACCGGAAACCACATAGGGAAGTATCGTGGGTGAATAGGGCAGATATTTATCCTGCGTCAACAGGGTGATGCGCCCTTCCCCATCCTGCATTCGAATGGCCTCAAGGGCTGACAGACCCGCGTGACTGCTTCCTGCAATGAGATATTCGGCCTGGGACATGGTTGCTCCCCTGATTTATCTTCTCGGAAAATCTAAAATTTACTCAGATTAAAATTAATATTTGAAGCTTCGTGATTCTGCCTCGGACATGCCTGCCCGCCATTGCTCTCGCGCAGCCAAGGCAGGCGGGGAATAATGGAATGATGGAATAGTGGAATGTTGGTTCAGAAAGGAAATACCCCGTCGTCTTTTGACATTCTTAACTTCCGTATCAACTAGTATTCCTTCAATAAACCATTATCCCATTTCTCCAAAACCCATTTTTCCATTATTCCAGTGTTCCAATATTCCAATTGTGGAGCGAAGCGGAGCTAGCTTTAATCATTTTCGTTGAGCCAAATGGGCTCGGAGAATTCCTCACCTCGAAGCGCCTTGGCCGTGGTTTCTATGGCGCGGTTGAAATGCCCAATGGTGATATCTGCTCCGGCCAGACCGCCGATAAGGCTCACAGCCGGTATACGTGCATCCAACAAGTAGAGCGTTGAGAGGAGTTCCTGGTACATGGGACCGCAGTTCCAACCAAAACTGACGGCGCGATCCACAACCCCAACCGCCTTGACCTTGGAGAGGGCCTGGCGCAGCGTCTGCACGGGGAAAGGCCGCACGGTCTTGATCCTGATCAGGCCCACCTTCTCTCCTGATTCCCTGGCCAGATCCACAGCATCCTTGCCTGCTCCGCTCATACTGCCAATGGTGACAATGGCATATGTGGCGTCCTCCAGCCGGTATTCCTCAACCAAGGGGGCATAATTCCGCCCAAAACGTTTTCCCCACTCCTCATGAACCTCTTGGATTACTCTGAGGGCGTTCTGCATCGCCTTACAGCTTCCTTTTCTATAGCGTACAAAGAGGGCAGGCCCAGCACCTTCGGCACCGCCAGTGAGGGGATCCACGGACATGGGTCGCTCCGGGTCCAGTGCCACATGCCAGTTTATGTTTTTCTCTCCCAAGAAGTCGTCCACCGCTTCCTGATCGGGTAGCACCACTTTTTCAACGCCGTAAGACAGATAATTTCCATCATGGTTTACGTTCACGGGAAGCATGATGTCGCGGTGTTCAGCGATCTTGTATGCCATAACAATTGTATCCAAGACTTCCTGCGCCGTCTCACAATACATGTGGACCCAGCCCACTTCACGCACTGTCATGGCATCCTGCTGCCCACCCCACACACATTGTGGGGTGATGCCGTCACGGGTCACGATGGACATGACAATAGGCAATCTCATGGGCGGGGTCCTAAAATAGGGTTCGAACATGAACGCCAAGCCCTGACCGCAACTGGCCGTAAAGGTCCGTGCCCCGGCTAGGCATGCGCCATGGAGAACGGATAGCACACTGTGCTCCCCTTCCACATCCATGAGATCTGCTTGGATAATGCCATCGGCAACAAATTGGGAGATATACTCGGCCAAAGAAGACTGGGGAGTGATTGGATAGACCGCCACCACATCTGGTCGGGAGAGGGCCACTCCCCAGGCTGCTGCTTCGTTTCCGTCACAAACCATGGTTTTCGGCATAGACTATTCCTCTATTTCTTCTTCCATTGTTATGGCGTGATGAGGACACTCGTCAGCGCAAATGCCGCACCCCTTACAGATATCCAGGTTTGCTTCAAACCAGGTGGGCTTCTCCTGGACGCACTGGGTTGGACAATAGAGCCAGCATGTGGCGCATTTGACGCACTTATCCCGATCTACCACCGGGCGTTCCGCTCTCCAATCGCCTGTTCTTAGCTCAATAAGTTCTGTGGCAATAGGACAAAGATCATTGGGAATTTTGGATTCGTCGAAGGGCTTACGTGCCTGCCGTCTCATGATCCCTCCCCTCTATCAAGGTCAAAGACACTGGTCTCTTCAAATCCGCGTTGCACGGCCTGAATGTTTTTGTCCAAGGCGGCATCTCGAAAGGCCACCGTTTCCATACCCTTATGGAGTGATTCCAAGGAGACCAGACCGGTCGTTTTGGCAAAGGAGCCTAGCATGATGGAATTGGTAATCGTGCGGCCGAAGACGTCTAGGGCGATCCCGAAGGCATCGCAGAGCCCTACTCTGGACACGGTTTCCGGTACCTGCAACTTGTCCAGAGATTTCTTTGTGGCCTGGACCCAGACACCCTTCGGACTCATGCCAGAGAAAATGTCCACGGCACGAGGAAGGGTCGGATCGATGCATAGGATAAAATTTGGATTGTAGATATTGGTGGTCTGACGAATGAGCTTATCGTCAACCCGGAGAAACGCGGTTACTGGCGCTCCACGTCGTTCAAAGCCGAAGGAGGGAATAGCCTTTACAAATCTACCCTCTTCCACCAGCGCCTTGGCCAAAATCTTTGAGGCGAGTACGGCCCCCTGGCCACCCCTACCGTGAATTCGGATCTCATACATCTTCGCTACGACTCCATGGTTTTCTGACCGGGTTTTATTCTATTCTCCATAACTGATCTACACGTCCTCAACAGGTCTAATTCCTACCATAGCACTATTATACATGCAGCACAAATAATTCTGTCTCCATAAGGTAGAAATTCAGGAATATTTTCAGGAGACGAGCAATTCGACAACTTGTCCACTCCTTACGTCCACCAGCCCGTCTTCCGAGATTCGCAAAAATGGGATAGCTGGGGTGGTTAGGGTTGCCAGGGTGAGGGCTGCATTGGGATAGGGAAAACCCAACGCTTCTGCCTTTCTTTGAATGGCATGCAGTCTCTGCGCCGTTTCCTCCATACTGAGGCGCGTTATGAGCCCAGCTATGGGTAGCGGCAACTCTGCCTGCATCTGCCCATTAACATAAAGAACAACGCCTCCCCCCAGTTCATATATCCGGTTTACGGCCAAGGCCATATCTTCTTCGTTTGCCCCTACCACCGTGATCCCAGAGGTCTCCCAAACATCGCTTGTCGCCAGCGCACCTGCACCAAAGCCATGTCCCTTAATAAATCCCGTAAAAATCCTCCCTTCACAGGATATGTGTGAGACTTTCAAGAGATCAGTTTCTGGATCAACTCTCAGTTCTCCATCCTGGGGCTTCAGCTCAAGAAAGCTTTCCCTGGTCACCAGTTCGCTCACCTGATCCATCACCCTTACTTTAACTAAATTTTTCCCATCCGTTCGTACGGTGAAGTCAGGCGCATTAACGCTAGATCCCTCCAGGCCTTTCAATGGAAGGGAGACTTCACGAGGTTTAACCTTTAACTCACCATCTTGGGCGATGGTCAGTCCTTTGCTTATGACAGTCTCTGCTTTAACAGTTTGGAGTTCGGGTATGATCAGAATGTCTGCATGTTTCCCTGGCGCAATGCCGCCAAGAATATTATCCAGGCCAAAGTGTTCGGCAGGGTTGAGAGTGGCCATCTGAATGGAAACGATGGGATCAAATCCTAGATTGATGGCATGCTGTACTACAGATTCCATATACCCGTTTTCTGTGAGATCTCTGGGATCAACCCCATCACTTACCAACGCCAGCCGCCTAAAATCAAGGGGCATATCTCTTATTTTAGCAATCGCCTCCAGTTCTCTGCGTATGCTGCCTTCCCGGATCATCACGTAAATCCCGAGCCTCAGCTTCTCAAGGACTTCTTCTGCGCTGATTGACTCATGGCAAGAGGAGACGCCAAAATCCGCGTAGGCCGAAAGTTTCTCCGCCCGACAACCTGCTGCATGCCCTTCTATGGTCTTTCTTAGCCTTAGGGCCTCTGCTGAAAGGGTAGCAAAGTTTGTATCCCCTCTTAGGACTTCTTGCCAGAATCCCTCCCCTACCCCTAAAACCTCTTGCCTATGAAGCAGTTCAATGAGTTCTCCCACACTGGGAGCCCTTTTTTGGGCGTCTCTGCTAAAGGTGATGGATGTGGGAACAGTGGCGAAGACCTTTACAGGTTGGTCTCGTAGGTTATCAAGCAATCCAATAAGCCCCGAATACCCCAACGGATAGATGAACTCCATGATCTCCGTGATTATTGTGGTCGTCCCGCCCATCATGGCATACCGTAGGACTTCGTCGAGTCTTCCATATAAAATCATGTGGGCGTGGCCATCCACAAAACCGGGTATCAAAACCTTGCCGGAGGCATCAATAACTTCTGTATCAGGACCGATGCTATGACTCGCATCAGGGCCCACAAAAGCGACCCAGCGCTCCTTAATGGCAACTGAATAGTCCTTGAGCAGTTCACCGCTATAGACATTGACCAGGTCGCCACCCGATATCACCAGATCGGCCTTTTCTTCCCCCAGCGAAACCCGCTTTAGCATTTCCATATCCTTCGGTTTCAGCAAATCCCCCATCTCCTCCACAAAAAATAATTCCATTCTCCTGTATCGTACATGCCTATTTTATTCGGCCCGGCAGACCAGGTCTGGACTCAGGTCTCGCACGCGCGTCTTTCCACAAAGGGCCAGACACGTGGCGATCTCCTCACTGAGAATCTGCAATGTCCGGTCCACCCCGGCAGCACCATCAGCAACCAGTCCCCAAAGGGCCGTCTTGCCTATGGCCACAACGTTAGCTCCCAAAGCAATGCCCTTTACAATATCGGTGCCGCGCGAAAAACCCCCGTCGATCATGATTTCTGCCCTGCCGTCCACCGCCTCAGCAATCTCGGGCAGCGCGTCTATGGTCGCCAAGGTATGATCGAGCTGTCGTCCTCCGTGATTGGAGACCCAGATAATCTCTACCCCCGCCTCCACAGCGAGTCGGGCATCTTCTGCCGTCATGATGCCTTTCAAGCCAAATGGTATGGAAAGGATTTCTTGCAGCCAGGCAACATCGTCCCAGGTCAGTCTTTCTGAATAGGTCTCTTCTTTAGGACGGTGATGGGGTGCCACATCCATGGCTGCACGAGGATCATAGCGTCGCATAATGTCCCGCTCCCGACGCCC
>JASFIT010000300.1:0-5974 GCA_050122535.1 Desulfobacteraceae bacterium
GGGTTCCTATAGCTGTTGGAATAACCGTGATATGTCTTGGTGAGGGGTGCGCAGAGCAAATGGTACCCTTTCTTGAATCTATTGACCTTACAGAGGACCCTGAGGAATTAAACCGCACCCTACAAATGCAGAGAGACAGGGCTGCACAAAACAAACTGCGATTTCTCTACAACGCGTCCAAGGCCTTAACAGAGGATCTAACGATAAAAGAGACATTAGAAAAGCTCCTCGTTCACATTTTTGAACTTCTCAAGAGGGTTGACAGAGGGGTTTTCGTTTTAATTGATCCAGACACAGAAAGGGTTACGGAGACAATATTCAAGTCAAATAATCCAGGCGATGATGCCAGCTCGGTGTATTGTGAGGATATCGTAAAGAGTGTCTTAGAGAGTAGAAAACCCTTTTTTGTATCAGACGCCAAAACCGATAAAGGCGAGTTTGCTGACACATTAGAGGTATTGAAAATCGAGTCCGTTTTGTGCGTCCCTCTGATTTCCCGATCCCAAATCCTGGGGGCCATTTATGTGGACTCGCTGAAACGACCCTATGGCTTTCGAAAAGAGGATCTTGCCCTTCTCATGAATTTGAGTCTCCGGATCGCTCCCGCCATAGATGACGCCCGGTTCGCATCGGAGATATTGGAGGTGGCAGAGGCGTTATCCTCTGAAACTCAGGAAGTTCCGAAATAAAGCGCCCTGCACATTTTCAATTTATACGGATAGTGGGAACGCTTCTATCCCCACCAATAGGACACCTCAGCGTCTGTACAGAATTAGTATTAGTAATAGTGCAATTCAAATAAGAGACATCCTGTTTTGCTTTTAAAGGGTCCATGGGGCGTCTCGGGGGGTCTACAGGCATAGGTATGGGGATCGCAAGGCGTGCCGTCCACGATCAAGTCTCCACTCATCACATAGACCTCTTCAAAATAGTCATGTACAAAGGGTTTGGTCGAAAAGGCCCCCGGGTCAAAGCGGAGCAGACGGGTGCGGCTTCCCGTTTTCTTCTCTTCATCCATGTCACTGGCCAAAATTTTCTGTTTGATGCCCTCCGGATAACCTTGCGGCGATTCCCACCCCTCATCCATATCCACTGTGACAAACTCCAAATGCGGTTTGGCCATACGCGTTCTCCTTTCGGGGTCAGGTCTACACTCTTGATAAACAGATGTTTGGTTTGTCAAGAGTGTACTGACCCCACTAATTTCTTGACAAACCCGATGATATCTTGCTGGTACCTCAAATACCTCTCACAGAAGCTTCGCGCGCTCTTGCAATCCATGATGTAGAGAAAGTAGCGCAGATCCCACTTCCCCATAATGAAGAGGGTCTTGCGCACATTAAATGCCTTTAGCATGAAGTCTATGGCAGGACGAATATGCCGGTATTCATTCTTCAGCAGCCCCATATCCGTTCGACTACGTGTGTGATGGAGGATGTGGAGTAAAGGGAATACGCCCCTTCTGAATATATATTTAACCGCATCGTATGGAAGAATGGATTCTATGAAATCCTCGTAGGCCCTTTTGCCAAAGAGGCCCTTGAGTCTCTTGGCGTCCAAAAATCCCAGTTCTTTTGGGAAGTAATGTCCTTTTAGGTAATTGACGTAATCTTCTTTGATCTCTTTCCTTTTCTCTCTCAAAATATAGGCCTTGATGCTCTGATACCCTCCCCTCTCCTTTGGAAACCTTTTCTTCAACATGGTTCTAAAGCGTCCCAAGGCCTCTCGGCTTCCAACAAAGCGGATAGAGAATGCCCAAGGATAATGAAAGAACTGGGGGGCAAACAACCTGTCCTCCGTCTGGCTGCGCAGCTTGGCGATGTAGTGGACATAATCAAAGAAGTCTCTGAAAGAGATGATACTCTCTCCTTCGTATTTGCCCAGATAAAAGTAGTTGATATGGTAAGGGAGGAAGGATTCATCAAGATCCAGGTCACAAATTCGTCCGAATTCGTTTTTGAAGATCAGCTTTAATTGGTCGTATTCCTCCCTCTTTTTTCCGTCATAGAGAAAGATGCAATCAATATCACTGGTAAATCCAATGGCTCCGCTGCCTATCCCTCCATACACACCGATGATGAGCGGCCGACCTTCAATATCCAATTGCTCTTTGATGCGGTTAAAGAGGCTTTCGATCAACCGAAGATGGGCATCCGCATAGAGCTGTGCGGTTCGGAATCCAGTTCCCCGCCTTCTAAGCTGTTGCCGGTAGATCATGTTGATCTCTTTCCTGAATACTTGCTCAACAGGGTCACTGCCCTCACTGACGATGATCTTCAAAAGGTCGAGTATTTTCTTTTTGTACCGGGGAGTGATCTTTTCTCCGTGACGCTGTTTGATCCAAAAGACATCTTCGGCCTTCATGTCCTCGGTGGCAGAAATGAGGGCCTTATCGATATTCATACCTGCCAATGATAGAGCCCAAGAAATTTTATGGAGAAGCCCCTTCTTGTTTGATGTGTTGACAGTGAGGACGGCCTGGTCATCGCTAACGCTTTTGAACTTGGGGACAATTCGGTCGCGTATGACTTCTCGCCTTTTTTCCCACTCGAAGATCTCCTTCTCGATATTGGTTTCCCCTTTCAATACCTTTAGGAGAGATTCGAAGAGCATGTTCTCAAGTAGGGGTGGTTCGTATTTCAGGGGGACCCGAATCTTAAAGAGATCAGTGGCAACGCCACCTTGTGCATGAATATCCGCTTCCAAGATGTCGCAATCATGGATCGTGAAGCTTCCGGCCGTCTTGCTGAGCAGAAAGGGTTTGTCATAGGTGCAGACAAAGCAGAGCGCCTCCTCCCTACTCAGAGGGACCAATTTCACCCCAAGAAAGGAATCTTTATAGGAGCTTTCCTTCACTTTCTTTTCCTAACTGCTGCTGATTTTTGCTACGGAGCGCTGCCTTTTTCCCTTTTTTGAGTTTTTGTTTGAGGATCTTCTTCGTCTCCGCAATCTCTTGCTTTGTCACTCCTTTACGAAGTTCTTCCATCTTCGCCATGACCTGGGAGAAGCGGATCCCTTCAGCCGCGCTGATCCACTCCAGTTGAAGACGTTCTTTCCTAAGACCCCATTTCTCCATTTTCTTCCAGATCTTCTCAACTCTCTTTTTGGTCCAATGGTTTGCATCGATGTAATGGCAGTCTCCAAAATGGCAGCCAGAGACCAAGACAGCGGGAGCACCCCACTTGAAGGCCTCCCAGATAAACTTTTCATCCACGCGACCAGAACACATGGTCCGAATGAGGCGTACATTTGGAGGGTAATTCAGCCTGGATACCCCTGCAAAATCGGCCCCGGCATATGAGCACCAGTTGCAGGCAAAGCAGACCACCTTTTCTTGAGGGTCCTTTTCCACAATAGCGTGAACCTGAGATAGAATCTGAGCATCAGTAAAGTGGTTCATTTCAATGGCATCAAATGGACATTCTGCAGCGCACGTGCCGCATCCTGCACATGCCGCCTCGATGACCACGGCGGGCTGCTTGCTCTTTTTGTCAACCATGATGGCATTATAAGGACAGACCTTGGCACAGATTCCGCAGCAAGTGCACTGATTGGAATCAACCCGACTCGTTATGGCCTCCACCCTGATCGTGCCAGGAGACATCACGCGGGCTGCTCTGGCCGCCGCAGCAGAGGCCTGAGTCACCGCATCTTTGATGTCTTTAGGGCCTTCTGTTGTGCCGGCAAAGAAGATTCCTTTAGAGGCGGAATCTACAGGCTGAAGCTTTGGGTGGGCCTCAAGGTAGAAACCATCCGAGGTTTTCTGCAGTGAGAGCATCTCCTGGATCTTTACCATATCCTCTGACGGAACGAGACCTTGAGAAAGAACCACCATCTCCACGTGATGCTTTTCTAGGCGGTCCGTGGCTGTGTTTTCCACGAAAAGGACCAGGTCGTTGGACTCCGGATCTTCTTGCACATCACCGGGAAGCCCCCTGATATACTTCACCCCTTTTCCCTTGGAGCGATGGTAGAGGTCTTCAAAGCCTTTGCCAAAGGCACGAATGTCCATATAAAAGACCTTCACCTCCATATGGGGATAGTGCTCCTTGAGCATGAGCGTATCCTTTATGGTGTTCATACAACAGATGTTGCTGCAATAGGGATTGGCCTTAGGATTTCCAGGGGACCGGGAGCCCACGCATTGAATGAACGCAACCGACTTAGGGACCTTCAGGTCGCTGAGGCGAAACACTTCCCCTTTGGTGGGCCCTCCAGCATTAATGAGCCGCTCGAACTCCAGTGTGGTCACTATGTTGGGGAAACGGGTGTAACCATATTCATCCAAAGGTGTGGGATCGTAGGGTTCCATCCCGGTGGCCACCACAATGGTCCCCACCCTGAAGCTCAGGTCTTCATCCTGCATGTCATAATCAATGCACTCCTTTTCACAGGCCTCCTTGCACTTCCCACAGATGAGGGGATCCTGTCCAAGACAATCCAGGGGTTTCAGAACATAGGCAGAGGGTACGGCCTGCGGAAAAGGAATGTAAACGGCCTTTCGGGAGCTGAGTCCCAATTCGAACTCATCGGGCTTCAGCACAGGGCAGACTTCCACACAGTCTCCGCAGGCAGTGCACTCCTTCTCATCGATATAGCGCGCCTTTTTCCTCACCGTCACTTCAAAATTACCCACATAACCCTTGATGCTTTCCACTTCACTTAAGGTCATCAACTCGATATTGGGATGCCGACCGACATCCGTCATCTTTGGACCAAGAATTCAGATGGAACAGTCCATGGTAGGAAAGGTCTTGTCCAGTTGCGCCATAACGCCGCCAATGGAGGCCTTTTTTTCGACGAGATAGACCTGGAACCCATTATCAGCCAAGTCCAGGGCGGCCTGAATCCCTGCAACGCCACCTCCGATGACCAGGCTCTTCTTGGTAACCGGGACCTCTAGCTCTTCAAGGGATCTCAAGAGGCGCGCCCGTGAGACAGCCATCTTAACCAGATCCTTGGCTTTCTCAGTGGCGTCCCCTTTCTGATGGGCATGGACCCATGAGCACTGCTCGCGTATGTTGGCCATCTCCATCAGATAGGGATTCAGTCCTGCTTCCACACACATCTGCCGAAAGGTGGGTTCATGCAACCTGGGTGAGCATGAAGCGACCACGATGCGGTTGAGCCTCTGTTCCTTGATGTCATCTTTGATGAGTTGCTGTCCGGGGTCGGAACAGAGGTAGGAATAATCTCGAGAGATGTTTACCCCTTTGAGATCATTTGCCCACTCCGCCACAGCCACACAATCCACAGCATCGGCAATGTTCAGGCCACAATGGCACACGTAGACACCTATCCGGGTCTCTTCATCAGTGACCTTCGTAGAGGTCATAAAGATACCTCCTATAAAGGGGTTTTTTTGAAGTTCAAACGAGCCTCCAAGTTAGAGAGAAGAAGCAAAAAATCCCCAAGAAAATTCGAAATTCGAATTTCGAAGCCCGAAACAAATTCAAATGACCAAAATTCTAATGCATCAAAACAAGTGTACCCTTGAATGGGGAAATACGATGTTGGACGGTTTCGGATTTTTGACATTTGGATTTCGATATTGTCTCGAATTTCGGATTTCGTGCTTCGAATTTTAATGCGGCATTGTTTGATGCTAGCCTAGGAACATGAGATAGCATTAAAGCCCCTTAGTTCGTGAACAAGTATAGTAGGAAAATTATACCGCATTGTTCGTTTCCATTGATTCTGCAATGACAGAAGAAAGGTCCTTGATCTCCATGTAAAGATCCTGAAGACGGTTCACATCCCTCATAGCACAGGTCAAATGCACCTGGCATTTGGGACAGGCTGTGACGAGCGTATCGCTTTGGGTCCCATGGGCCTCTAGCAGGCGTTCAACCTGCATCTGTTTGCTGTAGCGATCACATCCAAGCCAGGCCGAATTCCCACAGCACCAGGCCCCAGCCGCAAAATGGCGCATCTCTCGAAGTTCCAGGATTGACCCCAAGATTTCCCGCGGGGC
>JASFIT010000301.1:0-5948 GCA_050122535.1 Desulfobacteraceae bacterium
AGGGAAAAAGAGGCAGTCCGCCCCGATCGCTTCTCCGCACACGGGTGCATACCCCAGACCCTCAACAATCCTTTTTAGGACCGAGTAAGCTAGGCTATTCTGTCTTGTGAGGGTTATGATGCCTGTTTTCTTCATGGTAGCTAGGCGCTATGCCGAATGGGCCCAAGCCAGAAATATTTTTTTGCCGCAGACATACGCAGACTAATTTAGAAAAATAGTCCCGCTGGACTCAGCGGGACTATTTACTGAGAATGCCTCTGGCTCAGCAAAGGTTCCATTAGCCGATGATATTGATTACTGCATATGGAATTCCTATCGCGAAGCGATTACATATTTTGGTTCGGCCAAGTCGGCCGAACCAAAGGTCTGCGCATGTCTGCGGCTAACAGATTCTAATTAAAGGTCAGGGTCCACCAAGCCGAGCTGGATGGCAAAATGAACAAGATGGACAGGATTGTCAATCCCAAGTTTTTCCATAATCTTGCTCCTGTGGGATTTCACAGTGCTCACACTTACATAAAGTGTCTCAGCGATCTCCCTGGTGGAGTGGCCCTCTGCAATAAGTTGGAATACCTCTCTCTCCCTGTTGGAGAGGAGCTTGTATCGCTCTTCTCTGGGAGAGCCTTTCCGGGGCGAAAGATATGATTCCACCACCTTCTTGGATATGGACGGACTCAGAAAGGTTTCGCCGTTCATGGCCGTGTGAATGGCCTTGATAATGTCACGGCCGCTTGAATCTTTTAAGAGATACCCGGATATGCCTGTCTCGAGGAGCTCGTGGATATAATGTTCGTGGGAATACATGGAAAGGATTAGAATTTTAGTCTCCGGTAGATGTTTTCTTATCCTCTTGGCCGCCTCAATCCCGTTCATAAGGGGCATGGTAATGTCTAATATGGCGATGTCCGGCTTCAGGGTCAGGGCTTTTTCCACAGCTGTTCGCCCGTTTTCCGCTTCTCCCACCACCTTTAGGCCAGGCTGATCCTCTAACAGTCTCGCCAACCCCTGCCTAACAATGGTATGGTCCTCAGCAAGAATGATCCTAATAGGCCGATCCATCACTCCGCGCCCCTGCCAAAGGTATCTCAATACGAATGCGGGTCCCTTCTCCCGGTCTGCCGTGTACTTGAAAGTTTCCGCCCAGAAGGGAGGCCCTCTCCCGCATACCGAGGAGTCCCAGACTCCTCTCATCACCGCCCCTAATTCGACCATCAAAACCCATCCCATCATCTTCAGCCAGGAAGATAATTTTGGGATAGCTCTTGATAATGGAAAGACGGAAATGCTTGGCACCACTATGCTTCAGTGTATTTGTGAGCGCCTCTTGACCAAAACGATAGAGAACAGTCTCCGTGTCCACATCGGGCCGATGATCAAATCCCACCATATGAAAGTCGATGTCCAGGTCTGAATGATTCTTCACGTCCTTAAAATACAGGTTAAGGGCAGGCTCAAGGCCAAGATCACTCAGCAGGGTGGGGTGTAGGCTGTATGAGAGGCGTCTTATTTCCGTGGAGGTGCGGACGACCATTTTCCTGATTTCTTCGATGTCCTGCTTCAAACCATCTTCGCTTGTGCTCACCTTTTCTTCCAGCCTCTCCAGGCCCAAATTGATGGCCGTTAAGGCCTGACCCGCCTCATCATGAAGCTCACGGGCAATGCGGCGTCGTTCCTCTTCCTGCGTCTCAAAAAGCTTTTCCGTGAGTCTGCTCAATTCTTGCCGGTGCAGACGGACCGTTTCGATGAGTTGGGTATTTTCTATGGCACCTCCCAAATAGTTCCCCAAAGAGCCCAGCAGATGAATCTCGTGTGGGCTCAGTTCTCTAGCGGAGGGGATCTGGAGACCGAAAAAGCCAACTGCCTTTCCTTTGAAAGTGATGAGAAAACAGGACAACCAGCTCGCATTCTTGCCTTTTCTGGTTTTATAACTGACCTGAAAACCGGGAAAGGAGGGCTCGGGTCTGACCCGCATATCCCCTGAAAGGAGGTGTCTCATCAGTACATTGTCTTTGAAAATGACATCATCTGCGTCAGATGGGCCTTGCACGGGGAGACCATATCGCACCTGGAGTCTGGCTTTTCTCTCCTCAGAATCGATCAGGAAAATGGCTCCCCGTTTCAATCGTAAGACCTTGAGTATGTGTTTCAGTGTCACCATCAGGATGTTGTTCAAGTCCATGGTAAGATTCAGCGTGAGAGCAATGCTGTTCAAAATGGAGAGTTCCAAATTCCTTTGTTTGATAACCGTCTCTTGATGCTTTCGGCGTGTTATGTCCTTGATAATGCCCTCGTACTCAACGTCTCCAGTCTCTGGATTCTTGTAGCGCCGGCTTGATATCAAGACGTGAATGGGCGTGCTATCCCCCTTCTTAAAATCTACCTCAAAATCCTTCACATATCCCTTGCGATTTATTTCGAACAGAAATTTGTCCCGGTCCTTAGGATTCAAGTAAAGATTTCTGGCAGAGCCCATTCCCAACAGATCCTCTTTGTTGCGGTATCCCAGAAGGTCGACTCCGGCCTGGTTCACATCGAGAAGTTTGCCCGGCAGATTGGTCGTGTAGATCATATCGTGACTGCCTTCAAAAACACGGCGATATTTCTTCTCCCGCCTCACAATCTCTTCCTGAAGCCTCTTTAGCTCTGTGATGTCTTTGAAAACCTCTATGCCTCCCGTAATTCGGCCGTCACGGTCGCGAAAAGCGGAGGTGGAGCAAATGATGGGGATCTCCTTACCGTCGATGTTTGTGATCACATAGTCCCTATTATGGATGTCCGACCCAACTGCCACGGCCCGTTTCAGGGCACAATCCGCTTCACAGATGGGATTCTTGAAGACATCCTTGCAGTACATACCCACCGCATCATAGGCAGAAAATCCTGTAATTTTCTCCGCAGCCGGGTTAAAAAATGTAATGCGATATTCCTCATCTGTGGTGAAAAGCCCATCCGGAATACGGTTCAAGATCTCAACAAAGCTCTCCTCCTTTTGATAGATCTGTTCCAGGGCCTTGAAATTGTATCTATTCACTTGTTCAGAGAGGAAATGATTCCACCCCCCTGTCTGTCTAGCCCCCACATCCTTGAAATAAGAACAGACAAGACATGTGGAGAGTTTTTGAAAGAAGTCCTCTTCTAGAAAATTGGTGCAATGGGTCCTGGGAATAAGCCAGCAGTCTTGGCCTTGCCTCCCATGAGCGGGGCATAGCACCTTAGAACAAGACAGATACTCCCAACAGGCTTTTCCGTCAGTGACATAGCTCTTATTGAGAGATACGTTTAGATGATCTTCGCGCAATGAATTCACAGTAGGGATCTCCTTTCACCCTGCACAAGGGTTCTTGGGCGGTAAAAGTGAAGAGTCCATCAGGGTAATCTTCCCCATAGAGGAGGTCCATAAAGGCGCCAGCGACACCCCGGAGCATATAGCATTTACCCGAAGTGGCAGAGCCGTGTTGCTGGAGATAACCGGTTGCTTCGTATGAGTCACTCACCTGTATTAAAAGCTTTTGGTTCGGAATCAACTCATTAACCTCCAGGTCTCCCCAGCCAAAGGCCACAGCCACGGCTGCAAAGCTATAAATCTGGTCTTCCTTGCTTTCCATCATGGGCTCCACGAGTTCCTCCCATTCCCGGGAATTGCGGATCCCCTGAAATGTGGCATATCCGCACTCATGGGCCGCTTCAATAAGGAGGGCTTCTGACTCCGTCTCTCGTTTCCCACCCATCATCCTTTCAAAGTCAAAGGAGAGCTTGTTGTAGTACTGCACAAAAAAGAGAGAGAGATAGACTCCAAAGAGGGGAATGATCCCCTTGGCATCCCTGATCCGACTCCCCTCCATGACTGCATGGACAATCTTGCTTCCGTCGATGGCCACCTAAATCTCCTTTACGTGGAATACGCACGCCTCGTCACGCTTCATTTTGCAATGCCGCTCTTCCACAGTAAAGTGCTTTAGCGGATGATTGTATATGACTTCCATAACGCCGGCGATCCACCCGCGGGCAAAATGACAGCCTGGTGTGTCACGTCTCCCATGTTTGGCAAGCCATCCAGTGACGTGATGGCTGGATGGACTCACAATGCGACCTCCCCGAGGTCCCAGCTTTCTGAAGTGTATAATGCCGAGCCCGGAATTCTGATAGATGGTGGTGGCGAACTCTAATTTCGACTTAATGGTTTTGATCCGCGTGTATTGATCAAGGAAAGACTGAAAGCCGTAATAACTGACCTCTTCTGCCACATTGTATAGCAACGCGATGCCTTCTTCACCCAAGGTATCCTCCAGCATTTTTTGGAGGTTGATGTTATAATGATGGCAGTGCATGGCAATGGGCAGACCAGAGAGAATAACCCTGTGGCCTTCCCGGGCAAGCTCACTTCGCCAGTCAATGAACATGATCCAGTCCTTTAATGAAAATAAAATCGAACCCTTATCCGAGCTATAATAGGTAAGATAATCTATGGCGTCAAACAAAAAACCTGCGATCAGAAGTATGCCAGGAAGTGAAGAAATTGCCCCTTGTACGGTAGAACTGGGAACGCTCATGAGGCCGGAAACATTTGACAAGAAAGAGTGGCATCATATAAGAGTTCTCCAAACTCAGTTCGCTTTGCCCCGCCCCCCTCGCCTGAGCGGCTTGCGATGGCGGGCAGGCATGTGTGGGGCAAAAACGGCAGACCTCAAATATTTTCGTTAATTTCAGCAGGCTATAGAATTTCCAGGATCCAAAATTAGGGCAGGGGTGAAGCTATTTACTACACAAGGCAGAGATCGGGTTTCATAGAAGAAAAGGGCTTGGGCCTTATCCACATCTTCCATGGACAAGGTGTACGAAAGACCAGCAGCGCCGTCGGCCTGGCCATAAGGGCGGCAGGGAATGATTTCAATGTGGATTTTGTCCAGTTTATGAAGTCCGGTGACTCGGGGGAGGTGGCCGTACTTAAACAGATTCCCCACATCAAGTATTATTGTCCAGGTGAGCATCCATACATAATGTCCCAGGGTCCGGAAGCCGTACACCGCGAGCATGCAGACAGAGCCCTTAATTTTGCAATGGGCGCGATGGGTAGAGGGACTCAGGTCCTCATATGTGACGAGATTTTGGATACCATTATATTCGACATTCTCACAAAAGATCAGATCCTCGACCTGATGAAGACGTGCAAGGGAAAGGTGGAATTGGTATTAACCGGCCGGTATGCACCCTGGGAGATTATGGGAATGGCCGATTACGTGACCGAGTTTGTTCAGATAAAACACGCCTATTACGAAGGTTCTAAGGCAAGGAAAGGGATTGAGTATTAGTGAAGCTGTCGGAAAACATCCATCTGCTGCGTTACCCTTATCCCTCGTCACTGCGGCGTACTTCTATGTACGCCTCATTCCTCGGGATTTCGGAAGCCTTGCATCTGGACATTTTCCATCAGCTTCTCAAAAGGGCGAATTTACGGAATTTCCATTCTAGTGACAGGTCAGTCGCATGAAAGAATCCGTATTCAGTATATGTGGCATGTGCACGGTCAGGTGCCCCATTCGCGTTGAGACAGAGGAAGGGGTGGCGAAATGGATTGAGGGGAACCCCAATGACCCTGGGATGGCCGGGCGTCTCTGTGCCAAGGGATCAGCTGGGATTGCCATGGAGTATGATTATGAGAGGCCCCAGCACCCCATGATCCGCGAAGGGGAAAGAGGGGAGGGCAAATGGAAAAGGGCCACATGGGATGAAGCCCTGGAATATGTGGCGGACAAACTGAAAACCATCATCAAAAAACATGGAGGCAAAGCCGTAGCACTGAGTGATCGAGGGGGACCGTTCCGGGATATCCATCGGAGCTTTTTAAGGGCCATCGGGTCTCCCAATTACTTTGATCATGATTGCGCCTGTGGGAAGAACGTTCAGCACGCGGCCATCTCTCTCTTTGGTTTTGGACGCAAGACCCTCAA
>JASFIT010000302.1:0-5937 GCA_050122535.1 Desulfobacteraceae bacterium
AAGGTGGAAGGAAGTGAACCTCTGGAGACGTTTGGATTTGAAGGAACGCTCGAACCCGAGCCTGTAAATGTGAATCTTGACCTGATGATCGAACTCTTCAAGACGGGCTATCAGCAATTTTCACCCCTCTGGAAAGACATCTTTTCCAAGGAAAGTTTTCAGCAGATCGAGAAGAGTGTAAACATGGACTCGAGCCAGTTCCACCTGCCCACCACGGCGTGGGTGCAGATCCTCTATGAACTTGCGGCTACATATCATCTCTGGACTGTCAACCGCAATAAGCTCGTTGATTTGATGACGCCCCTCTACTTCTGTCGTGTCGCCTCCTTTGTGCGGCAGACCTGGGAGATGTCAACCCAGGAAGCCGAGGCGCTGGTAGAAGAACAAGCTGTCAAATTTGAAGAACAAAAAGATTATCTCATAAAGGTATGGGATGAGAAATCCACTGAAAAGCTAAAAGCTGAAGTTTAGACAGGAACATCACGTAGAAAGGAGAAACACCAATGGCTGATTTTCATCAGGAGGGTATCATAACCACCTTGCATGCCCTGTATGAAGCATTTGATCGTGAGAAATACCTGGCGAATCTTGAAAAGAAGTTGGAGGAATACTCCCGTCACCTCAGAATTAGCCTATTGCTCCCCTCTCTATATGCTGAGATGCAGAATCCTCAGGTTTTAGATCCGATCCTGGATGAGATCCAGAAGGTCCATTACCTCCACAGCGTTGTGGTGGCCCTAGGAGGTGCGCCCGAAGAAGTCCAGTTTCGGGAGGCAAAGGAATACTTCGGGAAACTCCGCACTCCAGAAAGGGATCTCAAGGTGGTCTGGGTGGAGGGACCGCGAATTCAAAAGATCTTCCAAGAAATCCAGAAGAGGGACATAGGCACGGGCGTTCAAGGAAAGGGACAGTCTGTGTGGATTACCCTGGGCTATCTTTTTGCGCGCGAGGATTGTGATGTGATTGCCCTTCACGACTGCGACATCGTTACGTATGACAGAACACTGCTTGGCCGTCTTATCGAGCCCACCGCTAACCCCAATAACGATTTTGAGTTCTGCAAGGGATATTATGCCCGGATCTCTCCCACAGAACGGGCCATGAAGGGCAGGGTCACGAGACTCTTCGTGACACCCTTTGTGGATACCATGGCTCGCATTGCAGGCGATCGAGGCCTGAATGAACTAAGGCACTTCTTTGCCTATCACAGAACCCTGAGTTATCCTCTTGCAGGCGAATTCAGCTTCCTGACGCGTCTGGCCCGAGGAATAAATATCGCCTATGATTGGGGACTGGAGGTGAGCACCCTCTCAGAGGTCTACCGAAGGGTCATAGCCCAGAAGATTGCCCAGATCGACCTGGCCCCTAACTACGAGCACAAGCACCAGGACCTTTCGCCAGATGACAAGAAAAAGGGCCTCCACCGGATGGTGGTGGACATCGCCAAGTTCTACCTAAATTACATACGAGCGCACGGCTTTCCCTTAGACGATGCCACCGTGGATATGATCTTGCATTCCTACTATGAGAATGCGCTCCTGTTCATCAAGAGTTACAGTGACGACGCTGAGGTGAATGACTTGGTCTACGATCGCTACCAGGAAGAGCTTACGGTGCAATACTTTCGTGGCTTTCTGTGGACCGCGTGGGAACAGGTTAAAGGACCACATGTGAGCACGCTGATTCCTTCATGGAACCGGGTCCTATACAGTATTCCGGACATATATTCGAAGCTTCTGGCAGCCGTGGAGAAGGATAACGGCTAAAGCCAAGCAGATACTGGATACTGGATTCTAGATCCTAGATAAAAGAGGCAGGAAACCTAATTGTTGGAAAATTGAGAGAGGAGAGAATGAGTTACAAGAAGCTGGAAATATGGCAGCACGCTCGCGAACTGGTCATTGATATCCATAAAATGACTTTGACTGAACTACCAAAGTTCGAGATGTTTGAAGAAGGGAGTCAAATTCGTAAATCTAGTAAATCGGTGAAATCTACGATCGTGGAAGGCTACGGGAGAAGAAGATACAAGCAAGATTTCATCAGGTTTCTAACCTATGCGTTAGCCTCAAATGATGAGACGATCGACCACTTGGAGACACTCTTCGAGACAGAATCTCTCCAAAATAACGAGTTGTATGATAGTCTCCACGGTCGGTTGGAGGTGCTGGGAAAAAAGCTTAACAATATGATTGGCAGTGTGGAAAGAGAACATCTGAGTGAAAAATAGCCTTACACCGACTGTATCTAGCATCCAGTATCCAGCATCCAGCATCTAGAATCCAGCATCCAGCATCTAGGATCCAGTATCACGTGTTAAGCATCCGAATATATCATTCAAACAGAAGGTTTCTTCATGGCCGACGAGCTTAGGATCTTATTTCTTTCCCCAGAAGCGGTTCCCTTTGCCAAGACGGGTGGTCTCGCTGATGTGGCTGGAGCACTTCCAGCGGCTCTAAAGCGGTTAGGGACGGATGTTCGTCTTGTCCTCCCCCTTTACCGCGTTGTCCGCGAAGGGGATTTTAAGACGCGGCCTTTGCTGAACAACCTGGAAATTCCCCTGGGCATAGAAAGGCTCACAGCAGATGTTTTGGAGACCAAAACGGCCGATGATATCCCGGTTTACTTGATTGAACGAGACGACATGTACGATCGACCCAACCTTTACGGAAGCGCCCGGGGGGATCACTACGATAATCTGGAGCGCTTCGCTTTCTTTGCCCACGCATCCCTGCGTATCGCTGAGGCCATCTCATTCAAACCAGACGTGATCCACTGCCATGACTGGCAAACAGGGCTGGTCCCTGCGCTCCTAAAAGGACCTTATTTGGATACCTCAACGTTCTCAGGCACATCTTCTGTCTTCACGATCCACAACATCGGATATCAAGGAATCTTTCCAGAAGAGAAGTTGTCCGTGACCGGGCTGCCTAAATCCGGTTTCTTTCATTCTGAAGGACTGGAGTTCTGGGGACAAGTGAGCCTCCTCAAAGCGGGTATCGTCTATTCCGAGGCCATCACCACGGTCAGTCCTAAATATGCAGAGGAGATCCAGACCCCTGAGTATGGCATGGGCATGGAGGGCATTCTCCAGACCAGGCAGGCCTCTCTACATGGAATCCTCAATGGTGTGGACTACCGTCTCTGGGATCCAGCCCAGGATTTCCACCTCGCCGCGAAATATTCTGCGCAAGAAATGCAGGGCAAGAGTCAGTGCAAAGAGGCTTTGATTGAGGAGATGGGCTTGGAGCCCTCTCTGCAAGAGCGACCCTTGGTGGCAATGATATCCCGGTTAGACGCGCAGAAGGGCCTTGATCTGGTTGTAAAGGTCCTTGGAAAAATCTTGAAACTGGATGTGGGTCTTATCGTCTTAGGTTCGGGAGACGAAAAAATCCAACAAGCTATTCGAAAGGCGGCAAAGAAAAATCCGGGGCGTGTGGGACTGTTCATCGGTTTCAATGAGCCTCTAGCCCATCGGATCATGGGTGGTGCAGACGTGTTCCTTATCCCATCGCGCTATGAACCCTGTGGGTTGACACAGATGTACGCCCTGAAATACGGCACTGTCCCGGTTGTAAGATCCACCGGCGGGCTGGATGATACCATTGTCCCATATGATCCCAAGACCAGGGAGGGTAATGGTTTCAAGTTTGGGCCCTACAAGCCGGCGTCCTTTGTTGCCGCGATCCGAAAGGCGGTAGACCTCTTCCACAATGCCGAGGCATGGAAAAAGCTTTTAGCCAACGGCATGAAGGCAGACTTTTCATGGGACCGCTCTGCACAAAGCTATCTGGAACTTTATCGTAGGGTCATAGAAAAGGGGTCTCAACGGGGGAAGTCGGAAGGTGCATAGCAAAGCGAGAGGAAGAGGGATAAATGAGAGGGGGTCCTAAGATGGTGAGCTCCGCTGAAAAAGTAACCCATGATGTGAGCCTTATTACAGATGATGATCTACACCTTTTCAATGAAGGAAGCCATTTCCGTCTCTACGACAAACTGGGGGCCCACCTTCTGGCACACCAAGGTGAAGAGGGCGTCTATTTCGCTGTATGGGCCCCTGATGCAGAAGAGGTCTCTATTGTAGGGGATTTCAACAGGTGGGATAAGAGTAGTCATTCTCTTCGCCCCAAGGGCGTATCAGGTATCTGGGAGGGCTTCGTCCCGGGCGTGCAAAAGGGGGCCAATTACAAATACCATGTCTGTTCCCGATTCAACGGATACAGGGTTGAGAAGGCTGATCCTTTTGCTTTTTACAGCGAAGTTCCACCCAAGACTGCTTCCATCATCACTGACTTAGACTACACCTGGCGGGATGAGGCGTGGATGGCCAGACGCAGTGAACACAACCGTCACGATGCACCCCTTGCCATCTACGAGGTGCACCTTGGATCATGGATGCGTGTGCCCGAAGAGGGAAACCGATCTTTGACGTATCAAGAGCTTGGATCAAAGCTGGCCCAGTACGTCAAAGAGACAGGGTTTACCCATGTGGAGTTCCTGCCTGTCATGGAACATCCTTTCTACGGCTCCTGGGGCTATCAATGCGTGGGATATTTTGCCCCAACCAGCCGATTCGGAGAGCCCCAGGATTTTATGTATCTGGTCGACTCTCTACACCAACAGGGCATCGGTGTGATTCTGGATTGGGTCCCTTCCCACTTTCCCAGTGACGAGTACGGACTCGGTTTCTTTGATGGGACCTACCTTTTCGAACATGCTGATCCTAAAAAGCGTATTCACCCAGATTGGGACAGTCTCATCTTCAACTATGGGCGCAAGGAAGTCCAGAGCTTCCTCATCAGCAGCGCCCTTTTCTGGCTGGACAAATACCACGTGGATGGGCTGCGCGTGGACGCGGTAGCTTCCATGCTCTATTTAGATTATGGTCGGAAAGAAGGGGAGTGGATCCCGAATGAGTACGGTGGCAACGAGAATTTGGAGGCCATTGGATTCTTGCGCCGCTTCAACGAGGAAATCTACAGGAGCTTCCCAGACGTACAGACGATCGCAGAAGAGTCCACGGCCTGGCCCACGGTCTCGCGCCCCACGTATGTGGGTGGGCTGGGCTTTGGAATGAAGTGGGACATGGGGTGGATGCACGATACACTGAAGTATATGTCACAAGATCCTGTCCACAGAAAGTACCAACACAACAAACTCACCTTTCGTATGCTCTATGCCTTCCATGAGAACTTCGTGCTTCCTCTTTCTCATGATGAGGTGGTTTATGGGAAAGGATCGCTCTTGCGGAAGATGCCCGGGGACGACTGGCAAAAGTTTGCAAATCTGAGGCTTCTTTTCGGCTACATGTATGCGCAGCCCGCAAAAAAGCTGCTCTTCATGGGAGGAGAAATTGGCGACTGGAATGAGTGGTATCATGAAAAGAGCTTGGACTGGAGCCTGCTCGATTATCCCTTCCATGCAGGTATCCAACGTTGGGTGGCGGATCTGAATGGGCTGTATAAGAATGAGCGAGCCCTGTATGAACTTGATTTCGATCCGTCCGGTTTTGAGTGGATCGATTGCAACGACTCTCAGCAGAGCACCATCAGTCTGCTTCGCAAAGGGCGTTCAGCGGAAGACACCATAGTCGTTGCCTGTAACTTCACACCGGTTCCGCGCCACAATTATTGGGTCGGTGTGCCAACCGGTGGTCTCTGGCGAGAGATTTTGAACAGCGACGCCCATGACTATGGGGGCAGCGGTCAGGGAAATTTTGGAGCCGTAGAAGCTGATGGTAAATCCTTTCACGGCCGTCCCCACGCACTCAAAATCACTTTGCCCCCTCTCTCGGTTGTGTACTTCAAAAAGGAGAGCACATAGCAGACCCTTTTCACCCCCACCCGACCCCTCCCCCTCGAGGCCTCCGGCTCGGAGAGGGAAGGGCAGGGAGGGGCTGTCATCCTGTTGAATATGATAGGGGGAGCGCAAGCAATA
>JASFIT010000303.1:0-5935 GCA_050122535.1 Desulfobacteraceae bacterium
TTATAATTAGCGATTTCATCTATCAGATCTGGGCTCAGGTTATTCCCCGTATAGAGAGGATTGTTGTAGACTATTATAGGTATTTCAAGGTCGTCTGATAATGTCTTAAAGTGCTTAAGGGTGGATTCATCGGGGAGTTTGTAGAAGTATGGAGGGGTAAGAATCACGGCATCTGCCCCAGCCTCTTTTGCATCCTTTGAAAGTAGGAGAGTTTCTCTGGTACTGCATGCGGCAGTTCCTGCAATGACCGGTATCACCCCTTTCACCTCTTTAGCCACTGTCTCAGTGACCATCCTCTTCTCTTCCCTGAGGAGATGAGGGAATTCACCGTTACCTCCCGTTGTCATGATGCCGTGAACACCGTTGTCCAATAGAAACCTGGTCAGGCGTACGAGCCCATCCCTGTCCAGCTCACCATCTTTAGCAAATGGTGTGACAATAGCCGGGATAACCCCTTTAAGGTCTCTACTTTGCATAGTAACCTCCCTCCTGTAGCGCCCATCACCAGGCCTCCTCGGGTGTAGCACGGAATTCCCAGTTCCGTCGTTTTCCTGAGCGGTCCCATATGAAACCGAAACCGAACGTCTACAATTTTTCTTGGACGGATTTCACCTTACTCTCAATGCGCCCGGCAGGACCCTTCCTGTAATCCAGTTTAAGGGCCATGTAGACTCGGTCGCAGTCTCTCTTCAATTCTTGAAAGCAGTTATTCACTACACCCATGACCTCGTCCCATTCACCCTCGACACTTGTTCCCATAGGTCCAATTCTATAAGGTAAGCCACTATCCTTAATAATTTTCAATGCTCTTGCCACATGGGAGCTCAAACTGTCTCCCTTGTCCAAAGGAAAGACGGAGAAATCAACAAGTACGCTCATGAAAAGATCTCCTTTGTTGAAGTATAAGGGTTCAGAAGGTTCGATGAAGTTGTATGTTACCCATGAATCTTCTCATGTGTCATCCTGTCATTATCAAGTCTTTAATCATACCCTCAAATGCCGATTTAAATGCCCTGATCAGCCATCAAGGCATCATCCCTGCTTTCGCAGGGACAGGTTCTGCGGCGTTGCCTTCGATCGCTCCTCCCCCGCCACCCGCCTTCGCGGGGGCAGGCTTCGCGGGGGCAGGCTTGCGGCGTATTGCTCTATACGCCTCAGTCGTCTCTCCTCGGCGCCCCCGTAAGCGGGATTTCGCACAGCTCAACTAGCATCTAATACCTTGCTGGTGATCAAGAATACTCCGCAACCTGCTGATTGCAGCCTTGATACATAAATTAGAGGGTTGATTTCGGAAATGAGATATCGCTTGACAATTCCCTGGAAATGAACAATAAATGAATAGTGTTCATTCAATAGGTTCCATGATTAAACCTGCAGTCAATTGTTAAGAGCGGAACCGGAAGCCCGCGAATCCAAGAGATTCCTTCCCTCTGTATCTGAGCACTTCTACGCTTACGTGTCACTAGTCTGTATTTCATGTATATCATATAATGAAGAATTCCTGGACAAGATACTACATATCCACTCGCTGAAGCAAAGGAGGTGGAAGATTGGGTATTATCACGATCTCAAGAGGGTCATATAAAAGCGGTAGGGAGATTGCCGAGAAGACCGCCCTGGGATTGGGGTATGATTGCATCTCTCGAGAAGTTTTGCTGAAGGCGTCAAAAGATTATGAGATAGCTGAGGTAAAGCTTACTCAGACGATTGAAGATGCCCCCTCGTTTCTAGATCGGTTTACCCGTGGAAAAGAAAAATACATTGCTTATATTCAGGCTGCGCTCCTCAATCATCTGAAGAGGGACAACGTGGTCTATCACGGCTTCGCTTGTAATTTTTTTGTGAAAGATATTCCGCAGGTGCTGAAGATCAGGATTATTTTGGGGTTGGCCGATCGAGTAGAAGATGTGATGGAGCGCTATACGGTCCCAAGAAAAGAGGCCTTGCGTCTTATAAGAAAAGTTGATGATCAGCGAAGAAAATGGAGTCAGAGACTTTATGGATACGATCCATCAGATCCCACTCTCTACGATCTTGTCCTGCATATCGACAAGCTTACGGTGCCGGACGCTGTGGCCACCATTTGTCAGATCGCCAAGCTGACGCAGTTTCAGACAACACCAGAACTGAAAAAAACCATGGAAGATTTGGCCCTCGCTGCTCAGGTCAGAACATTCCTGGCCGACATAAAACCAGGCGTGGATGTATGCATCAAAAATGGCTTTGTTTCTCTGATGACAGACGCCCCATTAGCCGAGGAATCGGAATTGGTCAAGAGAATGGGTGAGATTGTGAAAAAGGTCCCAGGGGTTACAGGGATCAAAGTGATGAGCGAGGAGCATCCAGAAGATATGGACGTCTGTGTGTCCGAACCAAGGGTTGATCCTGCCAAAGACGTCAGGCCCACCTATTTCACTGAATTGGGCTGAGGTACTATTGAGCCTGTCGGAAAACGCCCATCTGCCGTTCGACAGGCTCACGGCCCTGAGTAAAGCCGAAGGGCTGCGTTACCCTCATCCCCCGCCCTACGGGCGGGTCCCCCGTTTCGGAAGCCTTCCATATGGACATTTTCCATCAGCCTCTGAGAAGTCGGTTTTTCGGCAGTCTCATTACATGCGTGTCCCGGCAACTCGAGTGAACCGCCTTGATTGAGAGTCAAATCTTCCCCAAGCCACCACATTAGCCAGGTATCCATCATCCAAATAAATGCCTTGACACACGTCTATCTTGTGCCATCCTAACGAAAGCAAGAATTTTAGATGGGAGGATAAATATGGGGCTAAACAAAAAGCAGTTTGTGATGGCAGTGACTCTCCTTTCACTGTTGCTATTCAGTGCCACAAGTGTATTCCCGCAACCTTTTGGCATAGGACCATCACAGGCACAACAAAAACCGCGACAAGAAATTCTTAACACTGCGGGTGGCAGGTTCGTTTTTGGCCAGATATCCGATTCCAGCAAAGACAAGTTCATGCTCGATACGGTTACCGGGCGACTTTGGCGAATTGCTGAAACGGGGGAGGCTGGCATCTTCTTAAGGGCTGTTCCTTATCGAACAGCAGATGGAAAACTTTCGCCTATTCCGGAAGATATATCGGATACTGGAAAGAAATAGGGTAAGCCCTTTTATAGGTCGGTGCGATAGGGCGTGCTATCTTGGACCGCTGCACAAGACAAGAATGAAGATAGGAAGAGCCCTCCTAAGAGGATAGTAAGGCAGGGCAGCGGGGAGCTTTACTGGACCAAGGCTTTTGGTTGGTTGCCTTCTATGATTTCGTTCTTCGAGACAAAAGCGGAGACCGCATCCTCAAAGATCTTGCGGTCCTCATCAGAAATTCTCACAAAACAGACACCCAAACCAACAGCCGTGTCATTGGGATCAATGGCGTAAAGATCCGACCAGATCACCTTGCCGCTAACCCCGATGGCCTGGCGGTCTGGGGGCAGGATGGCAATCTGGAAAACCTCATTGATCATCAAGGGTTCATCACAGCGTATGGATATGCCATCCACAGATATATTTCTCGTTTCTCCTTTTATAGTACCGTGATCAGCTAAGACGGTAATGGGCCATCTGATGTCTCCTCTGGTGTGTTTGCGCCTTTCAATAGTAATCGCCAAGTTTACACCTCCTATATCCCGCTAAGGTGGGATGCTCCAAAATTTCTCAAGCCTGGGATCTATTTAGGTCAAATTCTATATAATATTAAATAATATACATATATTTGTCAATAACTTTAACATTATTTAACTATAATTTATATAATTTATATGATCGCGCATCATTGCGCCCAATGCGGGCATCTTACGTCTCCCCAAAGGGTCCAGCCGTGTAATATGGTTTGCGGTCTCAGGCATCTTGGCGATGCCCACAAGACAAGCAGGCATCTTCTGGATAGAAAGGGCCCGATCTCTACATAGCAAAAGCCTTTTTGTGGGGGCGCAGTTTTTAAATAAGGCTGGAACGGAGAAGATAAGTCAGGTTGGTCATTCAGGGCAACTCTGGTTGCGCGATGCTCTCCAATTTTCGGGGTCCTGATCCCCTCTCAGTGGACCAGTCCTTTGGAGGATGAATCTTTTCATAGTCGTCCATTCTGTCCAATGCCTTGAGACGATTGATTATGAGATGCCAGGCGCAGTCCACGTCCCCCCTTATTTCGCATTTACCCTGAACTGAGCCTCCGCAAGGACCGTTCAAGAGCCGCTTGGCACAACGTGAGACCGGGCATATCCCGCCCGTATCGGCCACCATACAATCCCCACATCCTTGGCACTTTTCGCGCCAGACCCCCGGCTCGTCAAGGGCACCAAGAAAGGTTGTATTCAGGGCCGGTATCACAGGCAATTGGCTGAAAACATCGGCCAAGGTCTGCACACCCGCTCCGCACGCCAAGGATAATATGGCATCGGTATCCGGCGGTAAATGAAGATGGGTCTCCACCAGATCCCGCTCGCACTGCCTCTCGACAGTATCCACGTGAAAAGTTGGCGAATTTCCCTCGAAATATCCCATATTGGTAAGATCTCGGGCCAGGGCCCGAGCCTCCCTATCCCCGCCGGTAAGGCATACGGTTACACAGGTTCCACAGCCCAGTATCAGCAATTTCCGAAAGTCGGTTATGGAATGGACAATATCCTCAATCGGTTTGCGCTTCCCCACGATCATTTTTGGGCTCCCTTTTTTTCACTTAAGGCGGGGGCAAGATGTTTCCAGGCCGCCAGGGAAAAGGTCTGCCGGTGATCAGGACAGAGTGGCGCGATGTCATGGGGAACCTTCTCAGCCACTGTTTCTTGGAAATCTAAGGTGTAAAGAGGCTCACTACAAATCATACAGCGGACAAGCTTCATACTGGCTACCTCATCCCAGGGGCCATCTAATAAGTGGTTGAATTCTATGGCTTTCTGGGGGCAGATTCTCCAGCAATGGCCGCATCGGGCGCAAAGGGACATGTTATGCAGGAGCGTCCTTTCCTCTCCTTGGTCTGCAGCCCTCAAGGCGTTCGCAGGGCAGTTTTGAACACAGGCTAAGCAACCGTTGCAATTGCTATTTACTCTAAAGAAGGACATGGTATGGTCTCCTCGATATTTCTCACACTTTCTCATTCCAATACTCAGATGATGCGCCAGCAAGAGAGGGGTTTTTGTGACTAACTCACCATATGGCGCATAACCTGATAGTGCCTCTCTGCCGAGTCGCGGATGCGCGGATAATGCAGCCTGTGCCCCTCCACGTATTCTAAGGCCTTCGGTTCACAGACACGGACACACTCTGGATTTCCATCACAAAGATCACACTTAAAGGGCAGTCCCAAATCACTATCAAATGCCATGGCTCCGAACGGACATGCGGAAACGCACATCTGGCATCCGATACAAAGTGCGTCCCGGATCGCCACCCTGTTCAAAGCATTGTCCCGAGATATGGCATCATTTGGGCATGCCGCTAAGCAGGGAGGATTCTCGCAATGCTGGCATGTCATGGGCAGATAGAATCCGTCATGGGTATCCCCTTGAATGATTCGTATGCGACTCCGCGTCGGCTTACCAACACCGTTATGTCTCTTGGCGCAGGCCACCTCACAGTCTTTGCAACCATTGCACTTGGCGGGATCCACGGAAAGCATCTTTGGGGTCATGGGTGAGTCCTTTCCACGTTGTGGGGTCAAATGGCAGTTTCCGATATTTTACTTACTGACCTTGTCCCGGTCTTAAGTTCAGCATACAGAACGAATACAGGTAAAATATTATAGCGCTCAAAACAGATTTGTCAAGAACATTCTGTTTATTTTTTTAATATATATCATATAATATTGAAAATAGGCTATTTTGGGACCCAAGAAATCACCGATCAGGGGAAGCCCTTGATTTGGCCAGAGTGTTCACTATAATGAACAAAACACAAAGATAGACCTTCAGGGGCCATTCAGATTATGGG
>JASFIT010000304.1:0-5933 GCA_050122535.1 Desulfobacteraceae bacterium
TGATTTTTTGGACGAAAATAGATGATTTTTGAATTTACTTTTTTTGAGCTTCTTCACCCACTTAGCCTAAAACCGCTACACAGCCACCGTCACCACCCGGTAACAGCGCAGGCATCGTTCCGCTTCAGCAACGGCATCGGGGCTGGAAAATCCTTGCTCCACTTCGTCAAAGCCAGAAATCCTGGACTCTGGCGATAGCTTGGTGAGGTGTCTGCGCTCCGAGGGTTCCACCTTTTTGATCTCCTCATTGGGGTCATAAAGCCTGATGGATTTGAAGAGTTGATCAAAATAATCATCTTCATCAGGTTCAACAGGCAGATTGTTAATCAAGCGGTCAATACCAAGGGCTGCCTTTTTGCCGCTGGCCGCGGCCTCCACCACGGATTCGGGGCCATAAACGGCGTCACCGCCGGCAAAGGCCCAAATCAGTTCGGTCTGAAAAGTAAGGGGGTCAGCCTGCAGACCGCCGCTGGGTGAGGTGGGTATATTCTGCCCTTTCGCAAAGTCAAGCTCCGCGCTCTGGCCGATGGCCAAGATGACCGTATCCGCTGCTAGGGTCTGCACGTCTGCCTCGTCATATTGCGGGTTGAAGCGGTTTTTCTCATCGAAGACACGGGTGCAACGTTTGAATTCCACACCGGTGACCTTGCCGTCTTTTCCTTCAATGGTTTTGGGACCGAAAGAGTTGATGATCTCCACCTTTTCTTCAACGGCACCCTCAATTTCTCGCTTCCAGGCAGGCATCTCTTCCCGGGATTCGAGGCAGACCATGGTCAGTTCGCCCACACCAAGGCGGATGGCCGTCCGGGCCACATCCACGGCCACATTGCCCCCGCCCACAACGATGACCCTTTCACCAAGCTTGACCTCCTTACCTACGGCCACGTCTCGGAGAAATTCGATGCCGGATATGACGCCCTCCAGGTCTTCCCCTTCAACCCCAAGTTGGCGACTGCCATGGAGACCCACGCCCAGAAATACAGCCTGGAAGCCCTCTGCCTTCAGGCTTTCCAGATTCATCTCCTCCCCAAAGGAGACGCCGGACTTCATGGTGACGCCCATTTTTTCGATGGTCTCGATCTCGTTGGCCAGAATATCCGGGGGGAGAGAGTAATGGGGAATGCCCACGGCCATCATGCCCCCAGCCACGGGCAGTTTCTCAAAAACGGTGACCTGATGCCCTTTTTGAGCCAGGTGGTATGCACAAGTGATACCCGCAGGACCTGCGCCGATAATGGCGACTTTTCCGGTGTTTTCTGAGGGTGTAACCTGAAATTCCGGTTTTTTATTCTCGGATAATTCTTGATCCGCCACAAAGCGCTTGAGGGACATAATGGAGATGGGTTCATCCACGTTGGAGCGCCGGCAGTTATCCTCACAGGGTCGGACACAAATGCGGCCCACAACCCCGGGCAGCGGCAGGCGTTCGCGAATCACATTGAGCGAATCTGCGAATTTGGCATCCTTGATGAGTTCCACATACTTGGGAATATCGAGATGTATGGGACAGGCATCCATGCAAGGGGCGGTAAGCGTTGAGTGGTACTGACCACCTGTTTCAGGCTTTTTCCCGCTTACGGCCTGAGAGAATGCATCGGCAAAATGCTTCAGGGCCTGCAGGACCGGGACAGGACCCGCCTTACCGATGGTGCATTTCCCCGCATCTACAATGGCTTCAGCAGAGGACTCCAGGAACTCCAGGTCCTCTTCGGTTGCCTCCCCATTGAAGAGGTCTTGAAAGACCTCCAATTGCTCCTCCCAGCCCGTTTTACAATAATTGCATTTGTCACAGGTTTTTGCATGGTCGAGATTGGCCTCAAGGTAGGTTTGGAAAAGTTCGAGGATATTGACGTCGGCCGAACGAAGGATGATTCCGTCCCAACCCAATAAAGCCTTTATCTTTTCGTCATGCCTGAAGTATTCAGGCAGTTCCACATGATCTACCGGTTCATAGGCCTGAGGTTCTTTTCCACGGTTGTCGACAATCCGCCCTCCCCACGAACTGAAAAGGATATCGTTCATGATCTCTTCTCCCCTAAAAGTATGGTTACCGAATGATTTGGCAGATTAGGACAAGGTTTTGGGCGCAAGGTACAGCGCAATGAGAACGAGATTAAAGCTCCCTGTCCCCGTAAATGGGGGCAGGGAGCTCCATCTCATGCATGTACACTCCGTGATATGTCACAACATGAGTTACAGTTTTTAAAACCTATGAATAGGACTTGGTTCCTCTTAACGTTCCACCTTTTGAATATCAGCTGCTTCCTGCCACCGCACCTTGAGATTCTCCGCAAAATCAGACCAAAGCTTGTATATGGGGTGGCTCTCATCTTTGGGCAATTCTTTTGCCTCGTCAAAGACCGCAGTGGCCAAAAACGCATCAGCTAGAGCAATGGCGGGCATGACGCGTTCAACCCCTGCCATAGGACCGGTGAACACAAGGTCATTGTAGAAGAATGCAGAAAGGGATTCCACGGCGGCATCAATAGCTGCCCAGCTCTTGAATCCCCACATCTCCTCCTTAAAACGTTTGTATTCCATGTAAGAACCGTTACTGGGTGCGCTGGCTGTTGCAAAGCCCCACTTCTCTTTGATCATTTTGCCCGCTATTCCGCACATAGCCGCCGCAGGGGCGTTCAGGGTCGTTGTATCCACGATGATGGTCTCAAATTTGGCATCTGCCTTCTCCATGGCATCCAGCAGCTTTTGCGCCCCGCTAATTCTGCCAGTGGGCATTTGATCTACCGCATCAAATGCCACGAGAAGCACATGCTTTACGCCGATCTGAACCATTTCTTTGATTTCCGTTTCCAGATCCTCTTCCCAGACTGTAATACTGTTATAGAACATCCTGTCCAGTAGACCCTTTTCTGCGCAATACTCCGCACCCTGGAGCTTCGTCTTTGCCTGAATGGCGTCAACGCAAAAAGGCATCTTGCTCACCGAGGTAACAAAATCTACATATTTGTTGAACTTTTCACCAGGACTTGCCACGATGTCCGCCATTGGAGGAACCCCGGTCTCCTCCCAGTATTTGTCAGCAGTCTTAAGCAACTCTTCAGCACGCGCTTCATTAAACCCTTTTCTCCGGCTGCCTTTGTCAAATAGCCGATCGCTTTCCTGAAAGATGGAGAAGCAGGCTATTGTAGGGAAATCTCCGGGCTGACCTCCCAATTTTACCCCGCCAATTTCATACACGTCTGGCTCTTTCTCAAATCTCCACATATTCTTCCTCCTTTCTAAAAAAAGAGAACCCACCCCCAGGCCAATTATGGATCCCAGAGTAACTAAATATTATAAGACGTCCCTCAAATATATGAAGTCGCTTCTTGTTGAACATCGTCCAAAAGATGATTTTTGAGGAGAAAAGGGATGGTTTTGAGAGACTGTGTGAGAATTCGACAAAACCGTCATTCCGGGCGAGCCCCGCAAGCCTGCTTCCTACTCGATACGGAGCCTGCCCCGTGTTTGATAAGGGGTTGGGCGAGACCCGGAATCTAGGAAAATCGGTGAAGATCAAGTCTTTCTGGATCCCGGCTCGCGTCCCGCTTCCGTCTTCGCTGAAGCTTCGCCGGACAGGCCGCGGGACTTGGCCGGGATGACGAATTGCGACACCGCCTATGAAGGGAGAGAGCATAGCCTGCCTCGTACCCCTGTTTTCACCGAAACAGGCATGATATGGGCTGGAAGTAGCGTTTTGTGTGATTTCGAAACGAGGCGACCAGGGAAGGGGAAAAACTAAGAATGTTCCAAGATTTCTAATAGTCTCATTTTGTTGATTCTTCCATAGGCGGCGATGTCCAGATAGTCTTCTTTAGCCATCTTCAGCATTGATTTGAGTCCTTCCAAGCCTTCGTAAGTCAATTTATACTTCTCGTTTCCGTTCTTTTCTATCCATCTGTTTTCGCTAAGGATACCGAGAACTTCATCAAAGCTCCTGGACAAAGTGTACTGATAGCCAAAATTCCCATAGGCCTTTCTTAGGTCCTCTGGTATTTGACCTGCGGGTTCGTCTTTTGACAATGAATTGAGCAACTCTGTCTTATCCAGGCCATTTCCCTTGTCTTCCAAGAGAAGGACTGTCATATACCAGAAGGATTTGATCTCATGCCTCTTCTTTGCTTCTAAAAACCAATGCCTCACCTGTTCTAGGATTTCTTTCAAGCTGTTTCCATCAATATCATCACTCGGATAGGTTTTTACATAAAAGGACGTTGAGATGCCCAGAAGCCCATACGTTTTCTGCTTGATTTCTTCAACATCAGGATCGTAGTTCACATAATCATAAGCCAACAAATAGGGCTCGAAGCCGCTACGCTGTACTTTCCTTAATAGAGGAGAGGGGATTTTCTTCAGATTACGTCTCACCTCCAGAAGTCTATAAACATCTGAGCCAAACAAAGGAAATGTGTAGAGGTGAAGATGAATCGTGGATTTTCCGTTTCTTATCCCGGACAGAGCCAATGTGGCCGTAATTCCTCCATCATCTACGGTTGATTCAGGAGAGAATAGCTGAACACTTAACATGGGCTGTATCTTTTCTCTGCCTAACGTTTCTATGGTCTTATTTAACTCGGAAACGCTACAGCCCCTTCTCAACCTTTTCGAAAGATCCTCTGTCAAAGCATCAGCGCCGACAAAAGCAACCCTGAAATTGGTTTCCCTCATTTTCTTGGCCAGCTTTTGGCTCAATCCTTTGGGTCTCAGGAAGCAGGTATATATGATTTCCCTACCCACTTCTTGATTCAGGACCTGCAAATAACCACAGATCTTCATAGCCCAGTCTTCGCTGATGTTAAAGGTATCGTCCCAGAGATCGACGGATGTTATTTCGGGATGCTTTTTTAGGAATTCACTCAACGCCTCCACAAAAAAATCGCCCTGAACCGCACAGTGAAAATCTTTGCCAAACTGGGTCGCTATGGCACAGAACAGGCATCCCCCACCCGATTTTTTTGCCCAAACACATGCTCTCTGAAGCGTTACAGCCATGGTTTTTTCTCCGTACCGCACATAGGAGAAAATTTCTCTCTCTGACAATTCTTCCGATGAGAACTCAGTGGATATGAGCGCTTTTCGTCCTGGAAGCCAGAATATGATGTTCGGGATTTCAAGCAGTTTTCTTAAGAAGTCCCTGTCCCAATCCTTATTCAGAATCGTTTTGTCCAGCAAAGGGAGAAGGGCATATAAGACTTTTTCAGCAGATCCCCTTGCAATGAAATCAGGGGAAACATCTATCGTCCTATTTGCAAAAGTGGAAAACCGATAAAGCATCAAGTTCTTGTGGTTGTTCGAAGCTTCATTACCTCCAAGGATGATGGGCGCTGAACTGATGCTTCTTAGACAGCATATGACCTTTGGTAAGACAAATAGATTTACAGAATAGGGGGCGGAAATCAGAATGGCATCCACATCGGGCAACCCCGCCTTAGTGAACAGGTCACCCAGAAAATCATAGCCAACCAGAGTCAGTTCTTCTAAAGGGAAAAAGAGGCAGTCCGCCCCGATCGCTTCTCCGCACACGGGTGCATACCCCAGACCCTCAACAATCCTTTTTAGGACCGAGTAAGCTAGGCTATTCTGTCTTGTGAGGGTTATGATGCCTACTTTTTTCACTTTACCGACTCCGCCACAATTTAAAAATCCCCCTTGATCCCCCTTTATCAAAGGGGGAGATAAAGGTCCTCCCCTTTTCTAAAGGGGAGCTAGAGGGGATTTTCATAGGGCCAGGTTTGGTTCAGTGCTGATAAAGGGCAGGGGAGCATTTACGCTCCCCTACCCCGGTTGTTAATTCAATTAAAGCGAAGACAGAGCAGTCAGAAGTCTGCGTTCGTCTGCGGCTAAAAGATTCCGCAATTAGAGGTCTGGGTCAACCAAGCCGAGCTGGATGGCAAAATGAACAAGATGGACAGGATTGTCAATCCCAAGTTTTT
>JASFIT010000305.1:0-5920 GCA_050122535.1 Desulfobacteraceae bacterium
CGTGGGAAGTCTCACGTATATCCTCATTTTGACCTTCACGGTGCTCGCTGCCCTGGCAAAATTCGGGATACAGACGGCATCCTTCATTGCCATCCTTGGTGCGGCCGGCTTTGCCATTGGCTTTGCCATGCAGGGATCCCTAGGCAATTTTGCCGCTGGTGTCCTCATCCTTGTGCTTCGGCCTTTTAGAGTGGGGGATTTCATTATGGGGGCAGGTGAGGCTGGCGCTGTGAAGGAAATCGGCCTGTTCACTACAGTGCTCGCCACCCCAGATAATGTGAAGATCATGGTGCCGAACGGTAAACTTTTTGGGGACGTTATCAAGAATGTGACGGCCTTTGACACGAGGCGAGTAGACCTTGTGATCGGAATCGGGTACAGTTCAGACATTCAAAAGGCCTGGGACGTGATGTCGGGTCTGATAAAAGAAGAGACGCGCATCCTTTCCGACCCAGCACCCAAGATCGCCGTTGCAGAACTGGCGGATTCCAGCGTGAATTTCGTGGTTCGGCCGTGGGTGAAAAAGGAAGATTATTGGGACGTGAAATTCGATCTCACGCGTAAAATTAAGGAAGCCTTTGATGAGAATGGGATTGAAATTCCTTTCCCGCAGCGGGCAGTCCACATGATCTCTGCAGGATCGGAAGCCTAAACTAAAATATTTGGTTTGTGTTCACAAGGGTGCACGGATTGACACCCACGCCTCAAGCCCTTAGATTATGAGCAGTATTTTTTTTAGAAGTGTAAGGGGTTATTTTGTGCCAATTCTCATGCCCCTATTCAAAGGGACGTGAGAGCTACTTCTTCGTTAAGAGCGAACCTGATGATATGGGAGGTGGCCCTATGAAAGCCCTTAGATTTTCCATTGTTTTTCTATCCGTTACAATTCTCGCTGTTATCTTGAACATGCCGGCCGATGCCAAGTTCGGGCTTGATGATATCCTCAAAGACGCAAAAAAAGCGGTCGGCATGGGCGGAGAATTGAGTGAAGGGAAGATCATCGAGGGGCTCAAAGAGGCTCTGGAAATCGGGACCTCCAATGCGGTGAAGTTTGTCTCCAAAGTGGACGGATACTATGGGAATCCGCAAATCAAGATTCCACTGCCCGATTCGGTAAAGAAAGTGGAGAAGGCCCTGAGGGCCGTAGGATATGGCTCAAAGGTGGACGCCTTTGAGTTGAGCATGAATCGAGCTGCGGAGAAGGCGGCTCCTGAGGCCAAAGCGTTGTTCGTGGATTCTGTCAAACAGATGTCTATTGAAGATGGCCGGAAAATTCTCGATGGGAGAGACAATGAGGCTACTCTCTATTTTGAGGATAAGACTCGGGGCAGACTCACTGAGATCTTTAAGCCCATCGTCCACTCCTCCATGTCCCAGGTGGGCGTAACCCGACAGTACCAGGCGTTGGATGCCAAGGTCCGCACCATCCCATTTACAGAGTCTCTGAGTTTTGACCTGGATCAGTATGTGACAGACGGAGCCCTTGATGGCCTTTTCCTCATGCTCGCTGAAGAGGAACGGAAAATACGCCAAGACCCAGCAGCCAGGGTGACCGATCTGCTAAAGGAAGTGTTTGGTAAATAACAACAGTTTCCTTCTCATTATCCGAATGATGCTCTCGTTCATTTTCCTGCCCCCCGTCCCGCCCTGAAGGCTTGGCCATGCTGTCAACTGCACAAGGAAAAGGGCCCTTTTGACGCAATGTTAACCTTAATGCGGAGGTGAGTCATGAAAAAGACAATTAAGTGGATAGCGATAGTGGGGGGTGCTCTGGTCGCCCTTGTTATTATAGCCCTTCTTATCGTTCCATCATTCGTGGATCTCCAAAGTTACAAGCCTCGGATTGAAAAAATGGTCTCTGAGGCTACCGGACGGCCGTTCTCCATAGGCGGAGATATAGATCTTTCACTCTTTCCATGGGTGGGGTTCTCCTCCAGTGACATACATTTGGGAAATCCTCCGGGTTTTGAGGAAAAGGATTTCGCGAGCCTAAAATCCATAGAGGTGAGGGTGAAGCTTATCCCCCTTATCTCCAAGGATATCCAGGTCAAGCGCTTTATCGTGGAGGCACCCCGGATCGCGCTGGAGAAGAGCAAGAGTGGTCAGACAAATTGGGAAGACATGGGAAAGAAATCTGCCGAAGGTGCTCCAAAACCTACGAAGGAAAAAGAAAAGGCGCCAGAGGCCGGACCTGCGGAAGGTTTACCCATAAAGGGCCTTGCTGTGGGTGAATTTGCCGTCAGAAACGGATCCCTTCTCTGGATTGACCAGAGCAAAGGGGAGCGCAAAGAGGTCTCTGATCTGAACCTTCGGCTTACGGATGTTTCCCTAGATCGGCCCATTAGGCTCGTCCTATCGGCCATATTGGATGGGCAACCGATGGAGTTGAAGGGAAATGTGGGCCCGCTGGGCAAGGAACCTGGAAAAGGAACACTGCCATTGGACATTTCCATCAAGGCCCTGAAAGAACTGGAGGTGAGTCTGAAGGGTAAATTGGTTGATCCAGCCACCAATCAGCAGTTCGATCTGGCCATCCAGGTCTCTCCATTTTCGCCTCGGAAGTTGATGTCCGCTTTAGGCCAAGATTTCCCGGTGAAAACAGCGGATCCCAATGCCCTAAACAAGGTGGCTCTCAAGGCCAACCTTAAAGGCAACCCAAAAAATGTGTCGTTATCAGATGGCACTCTGCAGTTGGATGAATCAAACTTGGTTTTTTCAATGCGGGCGAAGGATTTTACCAGACCCAATTTGGCCTTTGATCTTAACCTGGATAAGATCGATCTGGACCGATATCTTCCCCCGCCCAGCGAAAAGAAGACTGGAGAGAAGAAGGAAGAGACAAAACCGTCCACAGCTAGGAAAAAAAAGGCGGATTACGCGCCGCTTCGGAAGCTGCTGTTAGACGGCAAAATCCGCGTTGGGAACCTCAAGGCACATGGTGCCAAAGTCCAAGATATCTATTTGAAAGTCTCTGCTAAGAATGGTCTCTTTGATCTGGACCCCTTTACCCTAAAACTCTATGAGGGAAACGTCTCATCAAAAGGGGCCCTGGATGTGCGCCGGGATGTCCCAAGGAGCAATATGGCACTCCAAGCCAAGGGGATACAGGTCAATCCCTTGCTGAAGGATGTTTTGAAGAAGGACTTTCTGGAAGGAACCGTAAAGGCCAACATGAATATCGCTATGGCAGGGGATGATCCTGAGAGGATCAAGAGCACCCTGAACGGTAAAGGGGACTTTCTCTTCAACGACGGGGCCGTTGTGGGGGTGGATCTGGCGGGAATGGTTAGAAACGCGAAGGCCGCTTTTGGTCTTGCCGAGAGAGGCGGGGACAAGCCCCGGACAGACTTCTCCGAGCTTCATTCCCCGTTTACCATCACAAAGGGCGTTGTGGACACACGCCAAACCAGGCTCAACTCTCCACTTCTTCGTGTCCTGGCCGCAGGCAAGGCGAATCTGGTCCAGGAATCCCTGGACTTCAGGGTGGAGCCCAAATTCGTCGGTACGACCAAAGGTCAAGGCGACGCTCAGCAACGGAGCGGAGTTACAGTCCCTGTGCTGGTCACCGGCACTTTCTCTTCACCAAAATTTCGCCCCGATCTCGAGGGCATGTTGAAAGGGACACTGGAGAAGGGGATCTCTGATCCCTCTGAACTGAAGAAAATGCTGCCAGGGCAGACGACGCAGGGCGCCGGGCAAAAGCCCACGGAGGAAAAGGCCAAAGACCTTCTCAAGGGTCTTCCTTTTGGTAAATGATTTACTAGAGATTAGGGACAGCGCTTAGAAGTTTGCATCAAGCAATTCATTCCTCACCCCCTCCCTAATCCTCCCCTTGAAAGGGGGAGGACGGGTTGGGGGTGAAATTAATTCAGGGAGGAGAAAAGGGCAATGCAAGAGGATATTCAGGCGGTGCAGAGGATCGTGGATATGATCGTCGATTTTTTTGTCAGGTATTCCTTTCAAGTGGCCGGAGCGATCATTGTGCTGGTGGTCGGGTGGTTCGTGGCTCGGGCGATCGCCTCGTTCGTCCTCAGATTCCTTGAGAAGAAAGAGCTTGATATTACCCTGTCGAAGTTTATTGGGAGCACGGTCAAAATGATCATCATTGTGTTCGCCTTCATTGTGGCCATTGGGAAGTTCGGCATAACCGTTGCTCCCTTTATTGCCGCACTCGCTGCCTTGGCTTTCGGTGCAAGCTTTGCCATCCAGGGTCCATTAGCCAACTATGGCGCGGGTCTGGTCATTATCCTTACCCGGCCATTCGTCGTGGGCAATACCATTACCGTGGCAGGTGTGAGCGGTGTGGTGGAGGAGGTGAAATTGGGTGCCACCATTCTAACGGATGAGGACGGGGTAACGATCACCATACCGAACAAGCACGTGGTGGGAGAAATTCTTCATAATTCGGAAGAATGGCGAATCATTGAAGAAGTGGTGGGAATAAGCTACGAAGGTGATCCAGAGGAGGCTATACGGATCACCACGCAAACCTTGGGTGGCATTGAGAAGGTGTCTCAGGATCCTCCTCCCCAAGTGGGTATTCAGAAATTCGGCGATTCTTCCATAGACATTGGCCTCCGTTACTGGGTGCCCAGTAAAAGGTATTTTCTAACCCTCTATGAAGTGAATTTGGCCGTCTACAAGAACCTAAAGAAAGGCGGCGTGGAGATTCCATTTCCTCAAAGGGATGTTCATATCGTTTCGGAATCCGCGGGATTCACATCCAATGCATCATAAAAGGGAGGGTCTCAAAGAGGCGAGGGCGGCCCCCGAGGGTGTGTTAAGAGGGGTTTGAAAGAACTTCGGCAGGTTAAAAAAAAAGAAGAGATGGGCTCGAAAGGTATTATTCCAGTTTAAGGCCCAGTTCATTCATTTTAGACAAAAGGGTATTGCGGTGGATGCCAAGTATGTCTGCCGCCTTTTTTCTGCTTCCGTCAACAAGCTCGAGCACCTCTCTGATGTGCTGCCTCTCAAATAAGTTGACAGCATCTTTAAGGGTCAGCTCCTTGATCTCTCTCTTCCCCATGCTAAAGGCGGAAATATCTTTCAGATGTATGTCGGAGTCCTTTGTGACGGCAAACAATCGTTCCACCAAGTTCTGGAGCTCTCTCACATTGCCTGGCCAATCATATTCCATGAGTCCTTTGATCGCCTTGTCAGAGAAAGATTTCCGCGCTTTCCCCGTCGTTTTCGCCTGCAACTCCAAGAAATGATTCAATAGCAGCGGAATATCGCCCTTTCTCTCTCGTAGGGGGGGTAGCTCCATGGGAAACACCTGAAGCCGATAGAAAAGATCCTCCCTAAACTTCCCTTCTGACATCAGCTGTTGGAGATCCTTATTAGAGGCGGCCACAAATCTTACATCAATCTTGATGACTTTTGTACTGCCCAACCTCTCAAATTCCTTTTCCTGAATAACCCGAAGGAGTTTGGCTTGCATATTGATATCCAGAGAATCAATATCATCCAGAAAGACCGTCCCTTTATTGGCAATTTCCAACTTGCCTATGGTAGTGCTGGTAGCCCCGGTGAAAGCCCCTTTCATATGACCGAAGATTTCGCTCTCCATCAGCGTTCCGGGTATGGCGGCACAGTTGATGACCACGAAAGGATGGGTCCGTCTTGGGCTGAGATTATGTATGGCCCTTGCAACCAATTCCTTTCCTGTTCCGCTTTCCCCTTCTATCAGGACAGTTCCATCGCTTTGGGAGATATCCGATATTAAATCAAAAATCTCCCTCATGGCCTTGTCCTTGCCGACCATTTCTTCAAAGGGATGATACCTTTCCAGTTCACCTCTTAGATAGGTCACTTCCCTCATCAGACTCCGTTTTTCTAGGGCCCGGCGGATAACAGTCAACACGTCATCCACTGTGAAGGGCTTGATGATATATTCATATGCCCCCAGTTTAATGGCCTT